>CATJNN010000132.1 GCA_949742185.1 uncultured Clostridia bacterium
ACGCAGGAGGCGCCGACTGCATTTAAAATAACCTTTGTGAATTATGACAATACCGAGCTTTGGAGCGGTGATGTTGAAGTCGGAGTGATTCCTCAATACGACGGCAGCGAGCCGACGAGAGAATCAGACGATAGATATTCCTACACGTTTATAGGATGGGACAGAGAACTGACGGAGGTTACAGAGATTGCAACCTATACGGCGCAGTTTGAGAAAACTCCTATTGATTGGTTTGTGGAATATGCAGAGGATGGCAGTGCGCTTGTGGGTTCTCCTGAAGCAGGGGAATATGATGTTATATTTGCGGCGTATGATTTATATGATTGTCTGATAAGCATTGAAAGGGTTCATACAGAAGAATTTAACGGTGCGGAAGAAAAGATTGTAACACCTCAGACATTTAATGCAGACGGAGCAGTGAAGGTAAAGGTTATGCTTTGGGATAGCATTAATGGAATGGCGCCGAAGTGTGAAAACGATACAAGAGTTATAATAAAGAATTAAAAATACGGTTCAGATAACAGCAAAAGTTTAACAAGGAAGTAAAGTTCCGCAAGATTAGAGATGGTCTTGCGGAACTTTTTAATTAGCTTTGTAATTATAAACGCCCGAGCATTATGAATGATTTTTGGAAGGTATGGGATACATTTTAGTTTGGCGCAGTTTATATTAATTTTGTTCTCTAAACTGCTCCGTTTGAACAGGCGCATATCTGATAAGCTCCGAGCCGTCTAAGTTTTCCTTATGCATGTTCACTGCCGTTATTTGGTGATTACCGTATGTTGTGTAGTAATACATGCCGCTGCAGGCGTTAATACAGCATGTGTAAATTGTTGTTTCATATTTTCCCTTTTCCAATTCGCAGCAGCCACGTTGCTGGTCTACAGAACCGAGTATATGAAAAAACTGACTCACGCTCTCATTTTCTGTTTCGCCCGAAACAGAATTCATTTTAACAAAGGATGCCCTTATAAAACGCGACTGAGACGATAGATCTCCCGGCAGTCCCAGCGCGCCCATGCCGCGGCTATAGGCTTGCAGCGGCAGTTTATTGGAAAAATGGTTTTCCGGCATTTTTGGCGATAAACTCATATAATTATTAAGCTGAAACATCTGTTTGTCAAAAGACGGGTTATTTGTAAGAGTTCCAATGGGATTATCGTATATTTTAACTCCGTCGCGAACAGATTCAACAGTTATGGACTCGTCTGAATCTGAAATAATCCAGTGAAGCTCGGCGACAGGCAGATTCTCATTAAACGCTATGCTTACAAGATTTATTTTTTTAAGAAGCTCTCTTACTTCTCGAATATTTGCGCACTGCCCTAAAATCCACGGAATAAATTCAAACTGTGATATATTATCTTTGTTTTCATTTTCATCGCCATAAAATGCATTGCCGACAAAATTCAGCCCCGCCATGCAAAGACCTTTTTCATTAGCCGCTTCATAGTACAGCGGATAATTCTCTGCAACGTGCGCCATTCCAATCATAGCATAATGGGTTTGCATTCCGCCTGCGCAGCGAAAATGAAACGGATATCCGCGCGGCGTTATCACTATCTCGTCTCCATATGAAAAGTCATAATCAAGCGTTCTTCCAAAATAAAAATCCTTTGTTTTATAAGTTACTGCCGTACACATTATTCATTCCTCCAATATACAGTATAATTATATATTGCGCATTATTTTTATAAAAATAACTTATTGCAGACAGTATTTTCAAAATCTTATTAATTTAATGAGAGCAGTAAGTGATGAAGATTGTTAAAAAATAAATTATTGTTGTTTTGTTGCAATCGTAATTTAATAATGGTACAATAGAGTTGTAGTTTTTTACAATTCAAGAAAGGAAGTTTAACTATGCAGGAGGCAATGAAAACTTATTTGCTACAAAAGATAGATATAACAAAGGCAGGCAAGGGCTGCCGCATGTGGCTGGGCGATATAGACGGCGACGGGCGCATGGAGATTGTTATGGTTCAGCCGGATAACGGTTTTGACGACCGATATTTTCCTCATTCTGTCGTGTGCGCGACAGCGTTTAATCTGGAGGGAGAAATCCTCTGGCAAATAGGCGCGCCCGACCCGACTGTTAAAGGCAGCGGTGCGGATATTCCGGCACAGATTTACGATATTGATAATGACGGAAATAATGAATTTCTTTGTATAATGAACGGGGAGCTTTGCATTTACGACGGCAAAACGGCGGCGCTTAAAGAAAAGCATCCCATTCCGGACAAACATGCGCACGACTGTATTATCATAGCTGACTTGGAGGGCACGGGATATCCTCAGAATATTATTTTGAAAAACCGATATCATCAGCTTTGGGCTCTTGACACGAATTTTAATGTTATGTGGACGTTCAAGGGCAATATAGGGCATTATCCGTGGCCGTACGACCTAAACGGCGACGGAAAAGACGAGCTTATAGCTGGTTATACCGTGCTCAACGGCAAGGGCGAAATATTATGGACTATTGACATGATTGACCACGCGGACTGCGTGTGGGTCGGAGACCTTGACCAGAACCCTGCAACGGGACCGGCAGTTTTAGTGGGGGGTGTGGATACAACCGCGCACACGTGGGACGGTAAGCTTATATGGCGCTATACTGGTACAGTGGAATCGCAGAATATTGCGCTCGGTAATTTCCGCCCCGACGTTAGGGGCACTGAAATCGGCGGGCTTGACAGAATTGACAGAAGCGGTCCGCAGGGAAAGGACGGTTTGTTCCTGATTGACTACAAGGCGCGTCCGCTGTTTAAGGAGGACAGAAAGGTTCCCGGCTGGAGTTCCATTGCCACAATGATACATAATTTTGACGGCAAAGGCAGCGACCACTTGCTCGCATACCGCCGTAGCGGACTTCCTGCGGCGATTTACGACGGCTACATGAATCCGATTTTTACATTTCCGTTCGACGGACATATTATGTGGGTTGACCTTATAGGCGACGGTCAGTCGCAGATTTTGATTTATGATGATGAAAAAATAGAAATCTATTCGGCAAAAGAGATGGATTTGTCTAAGGCTGCGGTTCCGTATACACGTCCTCAGCCGAAGCGTTTGTATGACTGGACGCGCTACTGGGGCAGCGAGATGGCGCCGGAGCGGTATGCTGTAAATTACATCACAGGCGATTTCACGACAAATGAAATCTATTCGTGGGCTGAAAAATGCGCTGGAGGACAGACGGAAAATGCAAACGAACCTATAACCCGCGCTGATTTTATTGTTCTTGTAGTTGACGCTTTGAAGCTTCGCGCATATGAAAGAAGCCGTTTTGCCGATGTGCTTGAGCGCGATTATTACTGCGCCGCGTCTAAAATTGCTAAAAAGCTTGGGCTGGTAAGCGGCGATAAACTGAGACCGACAGAACAGATTACAGGACGGGAAGCCGCCGACATTCTAAAAAAAGCGGGATGTGCGGTAAATGCAGATGCAGACGGCGCGCTTACTAAAAGAGATGCTGCAAAGCTTCTGCTTCAGACAAAATAGACTGATAAAATATTATGCGCCCGCTGAAAATCTCAGCGGGCTTCGCTATGAAAGAAATTAATGAAGGAGCGGCTTATGAACGACTGGTTTACTATAGACAAAATTGATGAAGAAACGTATATTATCAGTGAATATCGGCATTGGGAGGAGACTCATTGCTATCTTTTAAACGGAAGCAGCAGAAGCCTGCTGATTGACACAGGATTGGGAATATGTAATATTTATGACGAGGTTATTAAACTGACGGACAAGCCCGTAACAGCCGTTGCGACGCATATACACTGGGACCATATCGGCGGACATAAATATTTTCCCGATTTTTACGCGCACGGTGAGGAACTTGACTGGCTGAACGGCAAGTTTCCGTTGTCAAAGAAAATGATTCAGGATATGGTGGCTGACAGATGTGATTTGCCCCCCAATTATGACGTTAGCTCGTACACGATGTTTCAGGGAATGCCGGCAAGAATACTAAAGGATAAAGACTCAATAGATATTGGCGGACGTGTTATTGAGATTTTGCACACTCCAGGGCATTCTCCGGGGCATATGTGTTTTTGGGAAAAAGATAAAGGATATCTCTTTACGGGCGATTTGGTTTATAAGGATACGCTTTTTGCCTATTATCCGTCCACGAACCCTGCCGCATATCTTGACTCGCTTGAAAAAATCGCTGTTCTTTCTGCAGGGCGGGTGTTTCCAGCCCATCATTCTTTAGAAATTAAGCCTGAGATTATTATTCGTATGAGAGACGCTTTTCGTAATCTGAAGGCGGGCGGAAAGCTTTGCCACGGAAGCGGGACGTTTGATTATGGCGATTGGGCGGTATGGCTTTAAGAGAAGGTAGAGTATAATAAAAATACTGCGATGTATCAATATAATATCGCAGTATGTAATAAAATATGGCAGAAACAATTTGAGGTTCGACGCCCCGAATTGTTTTTATAAGTGCGTTGCGACGCAACAGCAAAAATAATTCGGGGTTCGACGCCCCGAATTATTTTCATTTATCACATCCGCATGTACATTTACAGCCGCTTCCGTATTTACTTACGTTGCCGAGTTCATCTTCAATTCGTAAAAGACGATTATACTTTGCCACGCGGTCGGTGCGGCTTGGAGCTCCGGTTTTAATCTGTCCGGCATTCAGCGCAACCGCAAGGTCGGCTATTGTTGTGTCTTCGCTTTCTCCGCTTCTATGCGATATCACGGCCGTATATCCTGCTTTGTGCGCCGCTTCAACTGCGTCAAGCGTTTCCGACAGAGTACCGATTTGATTCACCTTTACCAAAATCGAATTTGCCGCAGAAAGCTCTATTCCCTTTTTCAGCCTTTTCGGGTTTGTAACAAACAAGTCGTCTCCGACAAGCTGAACCTTATTGCCAAGCCGACTTGTGAGCGATTGCCAGCCATCCCAGTCATCTTCTGCAAGTCCGTCCTCAATAGAAGCTATCGGATAACGCCCTATAAGCTTTTCCCAGTAATCTACCATTTCATCTTTTGTTTTAACCATACCTGATTTTGTCAGCTTATACGTTCCGTCAGCCTGAAGCCACTCGGACGATGCCGCGTCAATCGCAATTTTAAAATCACTGCCCGCCTTATAGCCAGCGCTTTCCACCGCGTCTACCAAAAGTCCGAGCGCGTCCTCGTCCGCAGATAAATCAGGCGCAAAACCTCCCTCGTCTCCGACTGCGGTTGTCATTCCTTTGCCTGAAAGCAGTTTTTTCAGAGCATGAAACACCTCGCTGCACTGGCGCAGAGCCTGAGTAAAACTTTTTGAACCAATCGGCATAATCATAAATTCCTGAATATCGACATTATTATTTGCATGCGCGCCGCCGTTTAGGATATTCATCATAGGTACCGGCAGAATATGCGCATTTGCGCCCCCTATATAACGGTACAGGGGCATTTTAAGGCTTTCCGCCGCCGCGCGCGCCGCCGCCAGCGACACGCCCAAAACTGCGTTCGCGCCGAGGTCGGCTTTGTTAGGCGTACCGTCGAGAGCAATCATAGCCATATCAAGCTCCCTCTGATTAAGAGCGTTCATGCCGACAAGACGGTCGGCAATTTTCATGTTCACATTTTCAACCGCGCGTTTAACTCCTTTCCCTCCATAACGCGCGCTGTCGCCGTCTCGAAGCTCCAAAGCTTCGAACACACCGGTTGACGCTCCGGACGGCACAATCGCCCGTCCAATGGCGTCTTCAGTGTACACCTCAACTTCCACTGTCGGATTTCCGCGGGAATCAAGCACTTCTCTCGCATAGATGTCAATAATATCAATGTATTTGTTCATAGTTTTTCCTCCTCTTATGTTATTTAAGTTAGTATGCCTTTAAATATAAAAAATAATGACTAAATTAAAAAAAATTCCATATATCAAAATATCTTAAATTAATTAAATAATTATTTTTTTAATTACCCCTTGCAAACTTTTTTGTTATGTGGTACAATAAATTCAACATAGCAAAGGCGCTGTGCAGATTTGTTTGTCTGCACAGCGTTTTTGATTAATTGCGTTTGCCGCCGGCAAATAGCAAAAATGGCGGCGTTCGATGCGCCGACGGATTTTCATTATTCAAAGAAAGGAGTCCTGCTCATGTTTAATATAACTCTTACAAAACATCTGGCAGATTTGAGCAAAATCGCCTTTACAAACGACGAGCTTAAAAAAATGACAGAGGATATGTCTGATATAGTCGCACTGATGGATAAGGTTCAAAACTTTGATTCGGAAAAAGAAACATACTCGCTTGAAGCTGTAAATTACAGCGATTTACGCAAAGATGAACCAAAGCCCTCGCTGGAAACTGAAAAAATACTGAAAAACTCAAAGCAGGTTAAAAATAACAGTTTTGTCGTGCCAAAAGTTGTATAAAATCGTAAAGGAAGAATTGATATGAAATTATCTGAATTACGCGCGCAGCTTGACAGCAAAAAAATCGGAGCGGTTGAGCTTGTCCACCGGTATCTTGATAAAATACAAAAAAACGACTCGTCGATACACAGCTATATTACGGTATGCCGCGAAGAAGCCATAAAAAATGCGGGAAAAGCGCAGAGCATTATAGACGCGGGAAAAGCCAGCCCTTTAACCGGCATACCTTTGTCGGTTAAGGACAATATATGCACCGAGAATATACGTACAACCTGCGCATCGAAAATGCTTGAAAATTTTGTTCCGGATTATAATGCAACCGCAGTCCGGAAGCTTATTGAACAAAATTATGTGCTTCTCGGAAAAACAAACATGGATGAATTTGCAATGGGAGGCTCGTCTCAGACATCATATTTTGGCGGCGTGCGCAATCCGTATAATACAGACTGCGTGGCAGGAGGTTCGTCCGGCGGCGCAGCGGCAAGCGTGGCGGCGGATTTATGTGCGGCGGCGTTAGGCTCGGACACAGGCGGCTCGGTTCGGCAGCCGTCCGCATTTTGCGGAGTGACGGGCTTAAAACCCACATATGGCGTGGTTTCCAGATACGGGCTTGTTGCGTTCGCTTCGTCTCTCGACCAAATTGGGATAATCGCAAACAGCGCGGAGGACGCGGGTTATGTGCTTAACGCGATATGCGGATACGACTCGTTTGACAGCACGTCAAGCCGTGCATCCATTGGCGATGTAACAGAAAAAATAGGTGCGGATATAAAAGGATTGAAAATAGGTCTGCCGAAAGAATTTTTCTCAGACGGTATCAACGCTGAAGTTAAGAAAGCAGTAATGTCGGCGGCAGAATTTTATGAGAACGTTGGCTGTAAAATTATTGAAACGTCGCTTCCCAGTCTGGAATATGCAGTGTCGGCTTATTATCTTATTTCATCGGCAGAAGCGGCAAGCAACCTGTCGCGCTTCGACGGTATAAAGTACGGTCACCGCAGCGACGAGGGCGACAGCTTTAACGATAATATATCGCACACGCGGCGCGAGGGCTTCGGCGACGAAGTAAAGCGGCGTATACTGCTTGGTAACTACGCGCTTTCCAGCGGCTACTATGATGCGTACTACAAAAATGCGGCCCGTATACGCGCTCAGATAGTCGAGGAATACAACGATATTTTCTCTTCCTGCGACGTTATTCTTACGCCAACGGCGCCTACAACCGCATATAAAATCGGTTTTCAGGAAAACGACCCTGTTAAAATGTATCTTGCGGACATATGCACTGTAACGGTTAATATAGCTGGACTGCCGGCAGTCAGCACAACCTGCGGTTATGATGAAAACGGTATGCCTATTGGTATGAGCCTTGTCGGAAAAGCGTTCGACGAAAAAACCATCCTTTCTGTATGCGACCGTTTTGAGCAGGAGTTTGAAAAACTGGAGGCGACAATATGAAATATATTCCTGTAATGGGTCTTGAAATACACGCAGAGCTTTCCACCGCTTCAAAGGTATTTTGTTCATGCGCTAATGATTTCGGCGGAGGCGAAAATACGCGCGTTTGTCCGCGCTGCTCCGGCATGCCCGGCACGCTTCCGCTTATAAATCAAAATGCATACACGCTTGCGGCGAGGGCAGGCTTTGCTCTCGACTGTAGGGTTAATAATTATTCGGCGTTCGACCGCAAAAATTATTTTTATCCCGACCTTCCGAAAGCGTATCAAATTACGCAGTTTGAGCATCCGATTTGCACGGACGGCTTCGTTGAGGTATGCGGCGGCAGAAAAATACGTATTAACCGTATTCACATAGAAGAAGACGCGGGTAAGCTTGTCCATGATGATTACGAGGGAGTGTCTATGGCTGACTACAACCGCTGCGGAGTGCCTCTGATTGAGATTGTGTCCGAGGCGGATTTTCGTTCCGTCGATGAAGTGCTTGAATATGTGGAGCAAATTGCTCTCAGACTCAAATATGCAGGCGTGTGCGACGCGAAAATGGAGCAGGGGTCTCTGCGCGTGGATGTAAATATATCGCTTATGCCATATGGCAGCGAAATTTTCGGTACGCGCGCCGAAATAAAAAATTTAAATTCGTTTAAGTCGATAAAGCGCGCGATTGAGTATGAAATTGAGCGTCAGACCGAAATTCTTGAAAGCGGCGGCAAAGTAGTGCAGGAAACGCGCCATTATAACGATAATCATGGCGACACAAAATCGCTCCGTTCAAAGGAGGAAGCGCACGACTACCGTTATTTCCCCGAACCGGATATTCCGCCCATTTTTATGACGGATGAGCAGATTAACGCTATTAAAGCCGATATGCCGGAAATGCCGCACAAACGTCTTATACGCTACACGGATAAGTATGGGCTGCCTGAAGATGACGCGCGTCTTATTATAGCCGACAAAGCTCTGTCGGACTTTTATGACAAAGCAATCGAAGTTTATCCGAATTATAAAGCAGTGTCCAATTTAATTTTGGTGGAAGTTTTGAGAAATCTTAACGACAGCGGAATCAGCGCGGAGAATTTGCAGTTTACGCCAAAGTCTTTTGCTGAGACCGTTAAAATGAGCGAGAACGGCGTTATCAGCAAAAACGCGGCTAAAGATATAGTGAAAATTTTATTTAAAAAAGACAGAGACCCAAAAAAAATTGCCGAAGAAAACGGCTTTTTAATGAACAACGACACAGGCGCACTGGAAGCGGTTATAAACTCAATAATTTCTCAAAACGCGGATATTGTGCAATCCTATAAAAACGGAAATAATAAAGTTTTTGGTTTTCTTATGGGACAGGTTATACAGCAGGCGGGCAAAAGTGCAAATCCGCAGCTCGCCAAGGACTTGCTGACTAAAAAAATTATGGAACAGGAGGGATAATAATGCTGGAAGTATACGGACAGGATTTAATTCCGTTCATTACGCCCGAGACGCTTAAATGCACGGAAAAAGCAGATTTTTCGGCATGCGTGCATAAAGTGCGGCGCATGAGCGGTTTCGCTTTTGTTATGCTCCGAACGGGCAGATATGTTTTTCAGGCGGTGCATTCTACTGAAACCTGCGCCGCGCCGCTCGACTGCGTGCACGAAGGATGCTACGTGACAATAAAGGGGATTGTTAAAGAGGATGAACGCGCAAATTATGGCGTAGAAATTACGCTGACCGATATATCTGTTTTAGTATCTCCCGAGCATGAATATCCTCTTCACGTATCTAACAAAAAAATCGGATGTCCGATTGAAACAAATTTGGATTATCGAAGCGTGGCTCTCCGCAATCCAATGGAACGAGCGGTTTTCAAGATTGCCGAGGGAGTGTGCGGGGCGTTTCGTGAATTTATGATTGAGCATAATTTCACAGAAATTCATTCGCCTAAAATTGTATCTGTCGGCGCGGAAGGCGGCGCAAACATATTTAAGTTGAAATACTTTGGCTCAGACGCTTTTCTGGCTCAAAGCCCGCAGTTTTATAAGCAGACATGCGTTGCGTTTTTCGACCGTGTTTTTGAAATCGCGCCTGTATACCGCGCTGAAAAACACAATTCAACGCGGCACTTAAACGAATATATAGGGCTTGATTTTGAAATGGCATACATTCGGGATATGAGCGACGTTATGAATATGGAAACAGCCATGCTCCGTCATGTTATGAAATATCTTACGAAGCATTATTCGCATGAGCTTGATATGCTGAACGCGATTTTACCAGACGTTGGAGAAATACCTGCGCTCACATTTTTTGAAACTCTTGATATTCTCGGCAAATCGCATATGCAGTCGGATTTAGATCCTGCAGATGAAGTTGCCGTATGCGAATATGTTAAAGCTAAATACGGAAGCGATTTTGTGTTTATCACAAAATTCCCAAGCGCGAAACGTCCATTTTACGCCATGGACAGCAAGGAGGACCCAAAACTTGCCGAAAGCTTTGACCTTCTTTTCCGAGGACTGGAAATCACAACAGGAGGCCAGCGCATACACGAATATGGTGAACAGCTTAAAAAGATAAAAAAATACGGCATAAATCCAAAGGATTTAGCGTCGTATCTCGATATACACAAATACGGTATGCCGCCACACGGCGGACTGGGCATAGGGCTTGAACGACTTGTTATGAAGATTCTGGGTTTATCCAATATTCGTCAGGCGAGCCTTTTCCCAAGAGATATTTCTCATTTGAATCCTTAAAATAAAGCTTGACCTAATTAAATTAAGCCAACTGTAATGAAAATAATTCGGGGCGTCGAACCCCGAATTATTTTTGCTGTTGCGTCGCAACGCACTTAATGAAAGTAATTCGGAACTCCGAACCCCGAGCTATTTTTGCTGTTGCGGCGCAACGCACTTAATGAAAATAATTCGGAACTCTGAACCTCGAACTATTTTTGCTGCTGCATCGCAACGCATGAAATGAAAATAATTCGTAGTATTGAAGTTTAAATTGCTTTTGCTGTCCGTTTATAACGAATGAAATGAACGTGATTTATGGCATTGAATCCCGAGATGTTTTTTGCGACTTATTCACAACGCAGTTAATAAAAAACCGGCGTCTGAATAACGCTGGTTTTTACTATATTTTAAATAAATTTTATCGACTAACAGCGAACTTTATCCGCCGAGCTGACAAAACAGTCCTGATTTTTCAGCGGCTTGAAGAAGCGTCTGTTCTTTTTCTTTGCTCATAGGCTCAATCCCTGAAAGCGTGTAGTTTCGTCCCAATCGCTCATATTTTCCTTCGCCCAGACGGTGATACGGCAGAAGATGCAGCCTTGTCACATTCGGCAGCGACGCGGCAAACTGCGCAATCGCAGATATTTCCGCCTCGGTGTCGTTAAAAGTTGGTATAACCGGTACGCGTATAGTTAAATTTGCGCCCCATTCCGCAATTTTGCGGGCATTTTCAATTATCAGCCGATTTGACTGCGATGTAAACTGCTTATGCTTCATATCGTTCATATGCTTTATATCCATAAGCACATAATCAGTGTGGGGTAAATATCTTTTTATAATATCAAAACTTGCAAAACCGGTGGTTTCAATGGCCGTGTTTATACCCGCCTCGCGCGAAGCCTGCAAAAGATACGGAGCAAATTCCGGCTGCATAAGCGCTTCGCCGCCAGAGAGTGTAAGTCCTCCTCCGGAGCGGTAATAGTATGAGCGGTCTTTTTCAACCTCCCGCATAACTTCCCGCACAGAAATTTCCTGTCCTACAACAGTAAGTCTGCCGTCGACATCAGTCATTTCCTGAGACTCTATATTCTGCGATTCGGGATTACAGCACCAGCGGCATCTAAGCGAACAGCCCTTTAGAAACACTATTGTTCTTATACCCGGACCATCGTGTATTGAATAACGCTGTATATTAAATATGCGTCCTTTAGCATCTAAATAACTTTTGCCCATAATTAGAATCCTTGCTCAGTTCTGTTTATAATGTCGTCCTGAAGCGATTTTGAAAGCGAGGTGAACAGCGCGCTGTAGCCCGCCACACGCACAACAAGGCTCTTATATTTTTCAGGATGTTTCTGCGCGTCTATGAGCGTCTCGCGACTTACAACATTAAACTGCATGTGCATCCCTTTTCTGTCAAAGTATGAACGAATAAGAGCTACAAAAGCTTCCAGACCGCTCTGTCCTGCAAGCGCAGACGGATGGAATTTCTGATTAAACAGAGTTCCGTTAGACGCTATGAAGTGGTCAAGACGCGCAACGGAATTCGCGGCTGCTGTCGGACCGATTTTGTCACGCCCTGCCGCAGGCGATACGCCGTCCGCAACAGGAGTATTTGCCAGCCTGCCGTCCGGGGTTGCGCCTGTCTGCGCTCCGAGAGGAACATTTGCCGAAACGGGATATAATCCCGCCTGGAATTGTCCGCCGCGCGGATTTTTATATGTTTCCAGCGGACGCGTATATGTGTACGCCACGTCCCGCGCAAACGCGTCTATTTCCTCGTCGTCGTTTCCAAACTTTGGAAGCGAGTTAATCATATCGAGAATTTTCTGATATTTATCTTTGTCAGCCTGCGAGCAGCCGCCTTTTATAAGAGAGCTATAAATATCCATAATTTGATTTTCTGTAAGCGTCTTGCCTGCGCTGTATACATTCTGAACCACCTGTTCGGTTACCTTTTCGGCGCGCGCTTCGGTCATACCTTTGCCAAAATTGTCCGCAAGCGCGTCTCGCAGGTCAGACATTGATAAAACTTTATCCTCAAACACGAGCTTTTTAACAGCATAAAGCGCGTCTGCCATATTAGCCACGCCGAAGCCCTGAGGTCCCGTAAAGTTGTATATCGCTCCGCCCTCCTGAACGCTTTTGCCCCGCTCTATGCAGTTATCAATCATGCTTGATAAAAACGGCAGAGGAGCGCGTTCAGCGTGCGCTACGTCTATTGCGTTGTCGGCGTTTACAAGTAGAGAAATCATATAATTCATCTGCGTTTTATACGCATCGTAAAATTCGTCAAACGTTCTCATCTGCGTAACGTCTCCGGTATGCGGACCAATTTGCTGACCTGTGTCCGCGCCGTCTGAGAACACAAGCTCTAACGGTCGGCACATGTTAAAGAATGCCGCGTCGTGCCAGCCTTCGGTTTTTGCCGCTTTTTGCGGTTCAACACATCCTATAATATTATAGTCTCGCGCGTCATCCATGGTCAGGCCCCGACTCATGAGCGACGGAATAATTACCTCGTCGTTGTAGTATGCCGGAAGCCCTACGCCTGTGCGCGTAAGCTCGGCGCATTTCAGCATAAATATATGCGGCGTGCCGTTCCACACCCTCGCAGAGAACGACGGCTGCGGAAGCTGCGTATGCATAGACGCGCGAATACAATGAAACGACATATCGTTTGTAGCGTCGGCTCCGTGCACGTCCTGACCGCCTACTATAAGGTTTTGGAACAGACTGTAACCTGCGAATCCTTCCGCCGAGTCCTTGTCGCGCGCTTTGTTAAGGTCGTTGAGTTTAACCCACACGCAGTCTGTAAGCTCCTGCGCAAACTCGCGCGTTAAAGAACCGTTTTCTATATCTTTTTTATAGTACGGGTACATATATTGGTCAAAACGCCCCGGGGAAATTGAATGACCGCTTGATTCAATCTGCAAAAGCATCTGAATAAACCAAAAAGACTGCATAGCCTCATAGAAAGAGCCCGCAGGATTTTCGGGAACGTTGGCGCAGTTTTTAGCTATAATCTCAAGCTCGCGGCGACGATTCGGGTCTTTACATGACTTTGCTGTTTCAGCCGCAAGCGCGGAATAACGCTTTGCATACGCGCAGACCGCTTCGCAGCTTATGATAACAGCCTGCAAAAACTGACTGCTTTTTGAATATTCTGCGTCGCCGGGAGATAACTTGTCAAGAGCCGCCTGAGCTTCGGCGATAACGCCTTTATAGCCGACTTCTAAAATTTTTCCGTAACACACTGTAACATGCCCTACGCCGTTATAAAAATAATTTCCGGGCGTGAATATATTATGGGCGATTGCCGTCTGCGCCTCGGGAGCCATGTATGCCGTTGCAAGCTCGCTTGTAGTTTTTCCTTTCCAGTACGGAAATACAGCGCGCAGACGTTTCTTTGTGTCCTCGGACACATAAAACGGATCCGCAGCACGTTTTTCCATGGTGTCCAGTTCGCTTTCAAGCCATTCGTATGAAAATTCCGGAAACGTCTGACATCCGCGCGGAGCTTTTGTTGCGCTGCCGACTATTAATTCATCATCCCGGATTGTGATTGGAATATTTTCAAGAATATGCTTAAAAGCCAACGCGCGGCGCATAATAACCGGCAAGTCCTCCGTTTGTTTATAGGACTCGGTTATAAGCTCGGCTCTGTCCGCCTCAACTTCGGGCATATTCTCATATAAATTGTCAATAAGCCGCCGTATTCTCGGCGACATTGCAATATCGTCAGTATAAAATTCTTTCATTATGTATATACCTCCAAAATCATATATGTAACATAATCATTACATTTATTATACATTTTTGTCTGCGGCTTGTCAATGAAATTCACATGCAAATTATATCAAATTTAAAGAGTTTTTTGCTTCTAAATCCAAAAGTCTGCGTTTTATATGCGTTCCCGAAGCATAGCCTGTGAGCGAGCCGTTTTTGCCGATTACCCTGTGACACGGAACTATTATAGCGATTGGATTCACATGGTTTGCCATACCGACGGCTCTTGCCGCGCGGGGACTGCCTATCTGAGCGGCTATTTCCGAATACGAACGTGTCTGTCCATATGGAATTGTGCAAAGCGCATCCCATACGCGTTTCTGAAACTGCGTGCCCTCCCTATAAAGCGGCAAATCAAATTCACGGCGCGCTCCCGAAAAATATTCTTTGATTTGACGGTATACCTCGTCGGAAAACAGAGTGCGTCTGTTCTCGCCGTTATTTTTATGCGGCTTGCCAAAAACCAATAAAGACAGCGAATCGCCGCTGCAGCCTATGGTGATTTTACCTATAGGAGTATCGTATACAAAATATGTTTTCATTTCCGTGCTCCTTTTACAGCGGCAGGGTCGGTCAAGCCGTCTATTGCGCCGCCCGCTATTTCCCATAAATATATGCTTGCTACAGACCCATACGGACTGTATCGTTTTCTGTATCGTTCAAAACGTTCTTTGGTTATTTCTCTATGACGGTAAAGCATACGCATGCCTTTTTGTATCGCTAGGTCGCCGAAGCTTAGAACATCGGCTCTTTGCATAGAAAACAGCATAAGCATTTCAGCCGTCCACACGCCTACGCCGTCGAGCTTTATGAGCGTATCGCACCCCTGCCTGTCGTTCATATCGTCAAGCGACTCTAAAGAAAGCTCTCCCGAACATACGCGCCGCGCCGCATTTTTAATATATCGAACCTTACGCTCAGACATACCGCATTTGCGTAAATCTTCATTTGAACAACTGTCGGCAGTCTCGGGCGTAACTTTTCCCAAAGTTTGCACAACTCTTTCCCAAACAGTTCTCTGCGCCTGCATAGACACCTGCTGCCCGACTATAGCGTTTACAAGAGCGGCGAACAGGTTGGGAAATACTTCGCGTTTAACGCAGCCTATACGCTCTATTGCTTCTGCAAAGCGTTTATCTCTGCTTTTAAGATAGTTTATCTCTGTTTGACCATATTTAAAAATTTGCATACCACACCTCCAGTTTATATATCTATTTTATCATGAAACGCATAATATGTCGATAAAAAATCAATGAAGTCGAAAAATTAATAAAAAGTTTAAAAAATGTTAACGTTCTGCAATAGTAATGTGGTATAATGATTTTGTAAATTTCAACTTCCTCTTTGGAATTGAACATATAAATATACATTATAAATAACAAACACCGTCTTAAGTAATGAAAATATATTTACGGAGTTTAAAAATGAAAGTGGTGATATTCATAAAGTTGTAAACAAAAAATTAAAATATACTACTCCTTAGCAAAACTTTGCAAGGCAGATATAAAACGCTGTGTTTTATAAAGATGTAGTCAAATTTCACACTGCTTTCACTGAGTGTTATACGTAATTAAAATTGCGAAATCCCGAAGCCGAAAAGTCAATGGGATGCATGCCGTTATTACGCAAAACGAATTTAAAAAAGTTCAGCAATTATTACGTCTGGAACTTTACAAAAAAACATTGATTAACAGGCTTTCATGATTGGTATAGATTTTGCGGCTTCATATAAATAATATATTTATTAATACTGAAAGTCTGCATGCTTTAAAAACACTTTTCTATAAAACATAATCGGGGGTATCTATGAAAAAAAGAATAATAATTATTTTGATTATATGCTGTGTTGTTATTTTATCGGTAAGCGCCGCAGTATATTTCAGCATAAACGCTTATTACAGTGCGTTTACACCGCAAAAATGGGAGAACTATCCCGAGAAGCGGGGACAAATGATAGAATCGCTTATAGCCTCTGAGGAGCTCATAGGCATGAATACAAGCAAGCTTCAAGAACTGCTTGGAGAAGCGGATAAAGAGGAAAATCAAACTTATATGTATGAATTGTCCGCTGATAGAAGTGTATATCTGGCAGTTAAGTATAATCAAAGCGACATAATTACACGCGTATATACAACCCGCAGCGGAGCTGATACTCCGCTTACAGCATATTAACAAATCAACATAAGCGTAGTGATTGACATGTATTGCCGTTCGGGTGTATAATTAGTATAATTCAAATGATTTCCGCGCAGAATAAAATTATCCATTTTATTTGCAAAGGAGCATTTTGATGAGGTCTTTTATTAAAATAATTTCAGCGCTTGCGCTGTCTCTTATAATCGTATGCGCTTCGTTTGCGGCAACACGGCGTATGACTGCGGGACAGCCCGAACAGACGGTTCAGCCGGCGCAGGAAACACAGGCTCCCAAGCAGACCGGAAAAATGAATATTCTCATATTAGGAGTTGACGAAGACCAGACTCGTGCCGATACAATAATGGCGGTATCGTGCAATTTAGATGAAAATTATATTAGGATTTTATCCGTGCCTCGCGACACGCGCGTGTATTTTGGGGGAGACCATCATAAAATCAACGCCGCATACGGACGCGGCGTTCAGCAGATAAAAGAAACGGTTACCGCCTTAACCGGAATTCCGTTTAACAGATATATGGTATTCACAACCGACGCTTTCCGCGACGTTATAGACGCGTTGGGAGGCGTATGGTTCGACGTGCCGCGTGATATGAATTACCGCGACCCTAAGCAGAATCTTACAATAAGCTTAAAAAAAGGATATCAGCTTCTTGACGGTGATAAGGCGGAGCAGCTTGTGCGTTTTCGCCGCTATCCGGAGGGCGATATAGCGCGGATACACATGCAGCAGAAATTTTTTGCAGCTCTAGCGGAGCAAAAGCTGAACAAAAGCATTATAACAAATCTTCCGCGCCTATACGGCGCGCTGAGTAAAAATATTACCACCGATATTTCGATATCTGATATTATGAAATATCTTCCTAATATGTCGGATTTATCGGCAGAGAACGTGTCCATACATGATTTGCCGGGCAATTATAACGATACAGATTACGGCGCGTCGTATTGGATATGCGATAAAATGAAAACAAAAGAACTTGTCCGCGCGGAATTTGGTTATTAAAGCCGTCGGATATATAAATCGGAGGAGAAAAAGTGAAAAAGAAAATAAATCGCACATCGGGAGCAAAACATCCGAGACAAACAAAAAGCACGGTTACAGTTTCTGTTCCGTCAGGAAAAGGAAGACGCCGCCGAGCGCGTTCAAAAAAGAAAAGTAATCATAAATTTAATATGAAAAGATATTTTCAAATTCTTGCAGTCGCGCTTGTTGCGGTTATTGCTGTCGGAGCGGTTTGTTTAGGGCTTAATTACGGCAACTCGGACGACAGCGCGCTCGCTCCTGTAACGCGCGAAGACGGAAGAATTAATGTTCTGCTGCTGGGCGTGGACGTGGAGGGACTTCGCACAGACGCAATTATGGTTGCTTCATACGACATAAAAGAAAATAACATTGACATTCTTTCTATACCTCGTGATACCAGAATGTATATCGGTTCTACATATCAGAAAATTAACGCGGCTCATGCCATAGGCGGAATGACCGGAAAAATTGCAGGCGCGGAAGGAACTATCGAAGCGGTCACACGGCTCACGGCTATTCCTATCCACTACTATATCGAATTCAGTTTTGACGCTATAGATAATTTTATGAATATTTTAGGACCTGTAAAATTTGATGTGCCGGACGCAGAGGGCAACGGACGCGGAATGAATTATGACGATCCGGCTCAAAATCTGCATATACACTTGAAACCGGGTATGCAGGAACTTAAAGGAAATCAGGTTCAGCAGCTTCTCCGTTACCGCAAGAGCAGCGGCTCGTCACAACACAAAAACGGCTATGACGGCAGCGATACAGGACGCGTTAGTACGCAGCAGGCGTTTATTAAAGAACTTTTAAAACAGAAGCTTAATATGTCCATTATTCCTAAAATACCAAGCATTTTCTCTCAGATGTCTAAAGATATTAAAACAAATCTTTCGCTTTCTGACGTGACGAAATATGCGAAATACCTTCAGGATTTTGCACAGGCTATCTCAAATATTGACCCTGCCGCAGGAGAGGGAATGAGTTCCCTTGTATCTTTTAATCAGCTTCCCGGAAATTATAACGGAACGGATTACGGCGCGTCGTATTGGATATGCGACCTTGAAGCGACAAAAACTCTTGTACGTGAAAACTTTGGGTATGATGCGTCTAACATAACTATTGATTCGGCTGACGGAACGTCGACATCTAAAAACAAGAAAAAAAACTCCAAAAAGTCGGACTCAAAATCTACGTCCTCGCCTAAACCGTCTTCAACAACAAAGCCTAAGTCGTCGTCAGCTCCAAAAACAACGGTTACGCCTAAACCGTCGTCAAAACCGAGCGTATCTCCTTCGGTAACTCCAAAAGCAAGCGGCGAACCTAAGCCAACGAAAACTCCATCGCCCACAAAAATTCCCGAAAGCAATAATGACATTGACAGTATTGACCTTGACGAATAAAATAATAGAGGGACTCATGTCCCTCTTAATTTAACTATACTGCAGAAGCAAATAATAAAATAATTCAGTATCCGGCGTCATACTTGTTTTCATTTGTCTTTATTCTTCATAATAATCTCTTCTATAATTTCCTGCTTATCGGGGCTGTAAAAAACATCTTTTGAAGTTCCGTTCCATGCGACTGCTTTGCCTTTTATCGATTGTTCGGATTGATTCTTGACGCGTGCCAGTTCAGCGTCTATAACGGCGCAGACAACATTTTTACTTGCATTGTCAAGCTTGCGGAAATCGTTTAAAAGCTTTTTTTCTTCAACAGAATATACACTGTTTTTGTATATTTCACTCATATAATCCTGATATAAATAATTGGCATCGCAGTTTAACGCCGAAAACAGCCTATACATTATCTCAGTCTTTGGAACGCTGACTTCTTTTTCATAATTGGCAACCGCGCCTTTGGTCACTCCAAGTCTGCGGGCAAGTTCCTCCTGCGTCAGCTTCATATTTAATCTAAGCTCTTTAATTCTGCTGCCTATACTCATGCCGTCCTCCGTTTTTTATTAAATTAATGTACTGCTACATATAGCTCCAACAGAGCGGCAGTAAAATACAAATACTTGTTTGGTTTTATTTAATTATGATATATTAAAATTATTTATATGTCAAGATAAAGTACAAGGAAATTGAGAAAAAGCTTGACAGTAAAAGTATATTATGTTAATATTATAAAAAGTTCAAGAAACTTATACATTTTAGGGAGTGATGTAGATGCAGACGGTGGAAGGAAATCTGCGGCGTATCATTGATGAGAAGGGGATAAAACAACGGCATCTGGCTGAAAAAGCCGGTATACCAGAAAAAACGCTGAGCGCTATGCTAAACGGGCGCAGAGAAATACACCATGATGAAATTGTAAAATTGTGTATTGCTTTGCATGTAACGCCAAACGAATTATACGGCATAAGCAAAAACGGACAGCGGGTGTATATAACGTGACATAATCGCAAGCCGTAATTCAGGAGAGGTAATATGAAGAAAGTTGCAAAAAATATACGTTTACGACGTAAAGAGATGGGAATATCGCAGCATGAACTTGCCGTTGATTTGGGAGTGTCAAAATCAACAGTATCAAATTATGAGAGGAATATTACCAATCCATGTCCTGTTACTATGGCAAAATTATCAAGAGCTCTTAATGTTCCTGTCAGTTACTTTTTTTTAAATTTATAGTTTTCTGAAATAAAAACAGAATTGACAGTCAGATGCTTATAAAAAAATAAACATCCGTCTGTTTTAATATTATTGTATTAATAAAATACCATAATATTTGATAATGTGATATATGATAGGTTATATATTTTGCCGTTTTCACAGAAAAATTTCTTCTTAATCACATTTGTCTTCTTTTTGATATATTAATCAACGGTTATTGCAAACCAGTGTTTTTGTCTCTTTTTGCGCTGCCCATTAGTCATCATATTTCTGAACATTTGCCGCCAAATGCCGCAGCAAGCTTATATTTATTATACATAACCACATTGACTTCATACTATCCGTATAACTTTTATAAAAAAAACTCTTGAAAAAGGTAAAAAAATAAGCTACAATGTATATAAATTATAGTAGTGATAAAATCGGAGGTTCATATTATGTGTGGTATAGTAGGTTACATCGGTCAACAGCAGGCCGCGCCGATTTTGCTGGACGGACTTTCCAAGCTTGAATACCGCGGCTACGATTCAGCCGGAGTGGCTGTTTTTGACGGAGACGGAATTTCGGTAAATAAAGCGCGCGGCAGACTGGAGGCTCTTTATAATAAAATTGACGGCGGCAATACAGTAAGCGGTTCCATGGGCATAGGACACACGCGCTGGGCAACGCACGGCGAGCCGTCGGACGTGAATGCGCATCCGCATCTGAGCCGTTCAGGCAGATTTGCGGTTGTACATAACGGTATTATTGAGAACTACATTGCGCTTAAAAAGAGACTAATCTCAAAAGGCTTTGAGTTTATTTCAGACACCGACACTGAGGTTGTGGCGCATTTGTTTGAGTACTATTATAAGGGCGACATTATTGAGACCATGATTAAGGTTATTCAAAAAGTGGAGGGTTCTTATGCGTTGGGCGTGCTATGCTCGGATTACCCCGATCAGTTTGTCGCAGTACGAAAATCAAGTCCGCTTATCGTGGGGCTGGGTCAGGGTGAAAACTTTATTGCATCGGACGTTACGGCTATTTTAAAGTATACCCGTGAAATTTATCGTCTTGAAGATAATGAAATAGTTGTTCTTAAAAAGGACGGCGTTAAAATTTACAATACAGATAAAGAAGAAATCCAAAAAGAAACAAACACAATAAACTGGGATGTGTCGGCGGCGGAAAAGGGCGGCTATGAGCACTTCATGATGAAAGAAATGGAGGAGCAGCCAAAAGCCCTGCGCGACACAATCAGTCCTCGTATAAAGGATGGCAGAGTTATTCTTGACGACGTGTCGCTAACGCCGGAATATGTCAAAAATATTAACACTATTCATATTGTGGCATGCGGAAGCGCGTATCATGTCGGAATGGTCGGGAAATATATTATAGAGCAAATGACGCGAATACCGGTTAATGTGGATATTGCGTCGGAGTTTCACTATCGCGATCCGATTATGTCTGATAAGGATTTGACCATCGTAATCAGTCAATCGGGAGAAACGGCGGACACCCGCGCTGCGCTTGACCGCGCAAAAGAGAAGGGCTCGCGGATTTTAGCTATAGTGAATGTTGTCGGCAGCGCTATTGCAAATGCGGCGGACGACGTTATATACACATGGGCAGGACCTGAAATTGCCGTTGCGACAACAAAAGCATACAGCACTCAACTTGCCGTTATATATCTTCTTGCTCTGCATATGGCGGACGCGCTTGGTAAAATCAGCGCGGATGAATATGCGGATATGATTGAAGAAATTCAGTCTCTTCCGGATAAGGTTGAAGAAATTTTGAAAAATAAAGATAATATTCAATATCTGGCTTCAAAATTCTTCTCAAGCAAAAGTATATTCTTTATCGGCCGCAATCTTGATTATGCGGTGTCTTTGGAGGGCTCGCTGAAACTTAAAGAAATTTCATATATACATTCTGAGGCATATGCGGCAGGAGAGCTTAAACATGGAACAATATCGCTTATTGAGGACGGGACGCTTGTAATCGCGCTTGCAACGGGCGGAAGATTATTCGATAAAACTGTAAGCAATATGAAAGAAGTTAAAGCGCGCGGAGCGGTTGTACTTGGGCTCACTACAAACGAGCACCCCAATATACACGACGCGGCAGACTACGTTATAGAAATTCCGAAAACGCATGAGTTGCTTTTGCCGTCGCTGGCGGTTGTACCGCTGCAATTATTCGGCTACTATGTCGCTTCTCTCAAGGGCTGCGATATTGATAAACCGAGAAATCTTGCGAAGTCGGTTACTGTTGAATAAAAATTTAATATTGATAAAATAATTCAGGGCTTGATGCCCTGAATTATTTTTGTCGTTGCTTACACAATGCAGTTAAAGAAAACCATTCGGGGCATCGAGCCTTGAATAGTTTTTGCTGTTGCTTACGCAATGCAGTAAAAAAACTAAGAACAGATTTTAAACTGCTCTTAGTTTTTTATGTGTTATTCCAATTCAAACGCGCCTGTGTATAGCTGATAATATTTGCCCTTTTGCGCAATCAAATCGTTATGCGAGCCGCGCTCAATAATTCTGCCCTGCTCAAGCACCATAATCACATCCGAGTTTTTAACAGTCGACAGTCTGTGCGCTATCACAAACACCGTTCGACCTTTCATCAGAGCGTCCATACCGCGCTGGACTATGGCCTCGGTTCTTGTGTCTATAGAGCTTGTCGCCTCGTCCAAAATCATAACGGGCGGGTCTGCGACGGCTGCGCGGCTTATTGAAAGGAGCTGTCTCTGCCCCTGAGACAGATTTGCCCCGTTTCCCGTTATAACTGTATTATATCCCTCCGGCAAGCGCGTTATAAAGTCGTGCGCGCCGGCGAGCTTCGCCGCGGCAACGCAGTCGTCGTCGCTTGCGTCGAGTCTGCCGTAGCGTATGTTTTCCATAACTGTGCCGGTGAACAGATTAGTGTCCTGCAAAACCATTCCAAGAGAACGGCGCAGGTCTTTTTTCTTTATCTTATTAATGTTAATACCGTCGTAGCGTATTTTTCCGTCGGCGATGTCGTAAAAACGATTAAGCAAATTTGTAATCGTGGTTTTGCCCGCGCCCGTCGCGCCTACAAACGCCACCTTTTGTCCCGGCTCGGCGTACAGCGTTATATCGTGCAGAACCGTTTTGTTTTCCTCGTATCCAAAGTCTACATCCTGCAATCGTACGTCGCCCGCAAGCCGTTCATACGTCACGCTGCCGTCGGCTCGGTGCGGATGGCGCCAAGCCCAAATGCCTGTGCGTTCCGCGCACTCCTTTAGCTCTCCGTTTTCTTCTTTTGCGTTCACGAGCGTAACATATCCGTCGTCCTGTTCAGACTGCTCGTCCAAAAGCGCAAAAATTCGTTTTGCGCCCGCAAGTCCCATAACAACCGCGTTTATCTGATGCGATACCTGACCGATATTTCCCGCAAACTGCTTTGTCATATTCAAAAACGGCACAACAACGCTAATGCTTATTGCCAGTCCCGAAATACTTAGATTTGGAGCTCCCGACAACAGCAGAGCGCCGCCCGCAACAGCAACGATAACGTAAAGAATATTTCCCACGTTGTTTAAGATCGGACCGAGCGTGTTGGCGTATTTGTTGGCACGGTCTGAAACAGTGAAAAGCTCGTTGTTTATTTCGTTGAAATCATTTTTGCACGCTTCTTCGCGGCAAAACACCTTAACGACTTTCTGACCGTTCATAATTTCTTCAATATATCCTTCTTCTTTTCCTATAGCCTCCTGCTGACGGAAAAAATATTTTGCCGAGCGTCCGCCAATCTTTTTTGTAATGAACAGCATTCCCGCCACTCCAAGCACAACAACAGCCGCAAGCCAAACGCAATAGTAGATCATGATTGACAAAACTGTCAGCGAGGTTATAACGGAAATCATGAGCTGCGGAAAGCTTTGCGATACCATTTGCCTTAGCGTGTCTATATCGTTTGTATAATGGCTCATGATGTCGCCGTGATTATGTGTGTCAAAGTATTTTATCGGTAAATCCTGCATTTTATCAAACATTTTTTCACGCAGTTTCTTCAAAGCCCCCTGCGTTATAACCGCCATCATCTGACTGTATGTGGTTGCCGCGGCTAATGACAGCACATAAAACAAAGCGAGAAGCGCGACAACTGATAGAATCTCTCCTCCTACGCCCGCCCAGTCGCCGCTTGCCCAGCTTGATTCAACCATAGCAATTACGCGCTGCATAAATATCGACGGCATCGAGCTGACAACGGCGCTGAAAATGATGCAGAAAATTGTTATCGGCAAAATTATCGGATAAAAGCTGAATAGCGTTTTTATAAGCCTTTTAACTGTTCCGGGATTGCTTTTTTTATTCTTCATTATCATCACCCGCCTTATTCTGTGAGTTGTAAATTTCTCTGTAAATCTCGTTTGTTTTCATCAACTCGTCATGCGTGCCAACGGCGTTAATCATGCCGCCGTCCATAACGATAATACGGTCCGCGTCCTCCACAGACGAAGTGCGCTGCGCTATTATGAGTTTTGTAGTTTCGGGAATATACTCGCGCATAGCCTGACGGATAAGCGCGTCTGTTTTTGTGTCAACCGCGCTTGTTGAGTCATCGAGAATTAATATTTTCGGCTTCTTTAAAAGCGCGCGGGCTATGCAAAGTCTCTGCTTCTGACCGCCGGATACGTTTGTCCCTCCTTGTTCGATGTATGTGTCGTATCCGTTCGGAAACTGACAGATAAATTCTTCCGCCTGCGACAGTCTGCACGCCTCGGCAATCTCTTCGTCCGTGGCGTTTTCATTTCCCCAGCGCATGTTCTCTTTAATAGTGCCCGAAAACAAAATGTTTTTCTGAAGCACAACGGCAACCTGATTGTTAAGAGTGTGTAAATCGTAATCCCGCACATCAACGCCGCCGACTTTAACCGTACCCTCGGTCGCATCATACAGGCGGGAGATAAGCTGAACAAGCGAGGATTTTGACGAGCCTGTGCCGCCGATTATGCCTATAGTTTCCCCCGATTTTATATGCAGATTAATATTTGTGAGAGCTGTTCGTTCCGCATTTTTGGAATATTTAAAGCTCACATTTTCAAAATCAACAGAGCCGTCCTTAACAAACCTGACAGCGTTTTCGGGGCTTTTAACCGTACTTTTTTCAGTTAAAACTTCGGCTATACGCCTTGCGGACTCCTCAGACATCGTAATCATGACAAACACCATTGATACCATCATAAGACTGCTTAAAATCATAAAACTGTATGTTAGAAGCGCGGAAAACTGACCTATATCAAGCAACAGCCCGCGGGATGTGATAATGGTATATGAACCGAAAGACAATACAAACACCATAACCGCGTACAGGCAAAACTGCATGAGCGGATTGTTGAAAGCCAGTATTCTTTCCGCGCGCGTGAAGTCGCGGCATACGTCCGCCGCCGCCTCGCCGAATTTATTTTTTTCGTACTCCTCGCGCACATAAGCCTTAACAACGCGCATACCCTTAACATTCTCCTGTACAGAGCTGTTTAAATTATCATACTTTTTAAATACTCTATGAAAAAGCGGCATTGTTGTTCTTATTACTATTATAAGCCCCGCAGCCAGCACAGGAGCTAC
>CATJNN010000133.1 GCA_949742185.1 uncultured Clostridia bacterium
TACTAACAGAAGCTATAACGAACGGAGACGAGTTTGTTCAGTCGCTTTCGCGCAGAATAGCTGGAATATACCCTATCATTAAGAATACTAAAATATAAAAGGTATTGACACCTCTTTATAGTATGATATAATAAATATAGAAAGAGAGCTATCCGGCAAGATATCTCTCGGGCAATACCTTAACGGTTAGCCAAAGATTTAGTTACAAAGTAACCGATTTACCTTGACCGAGGATCGGTTACTTTGCCTTTATAGCAAAAACTATCAGAATTATAATGTTATTACCAAAAGTATTATAATCAAGACGACAATTATGAATCTCTCAAAGCAGACGATCCTTATGTTTTAGGGAAACCGTTTGGCTCTTATCTGAAAAACAATTTCCGTTTTGTAACGGATAACCAACAAGATGTTTCGATGAATTTTGATGCATCGGCGCAAGATATAACAGATATTGTTTATAATGTGCCTCCTAATTGGTCTGAACATAGAATGGAGTTAGTTGCGAATATGCTAATAAGGAGATATAAGTATATCAAAAATTACGGACTTATCAACAAACAAAATTGATTGTATTGGAGAGTCACTCAATATGCCGCTCAAACGCCATAACAGGAATCGCAAATTGTTACCAAAAAAATATTTATGGGAAAATTATTCCATGGTTTTTAATGGCACTCACTATGGTACACTAAAATATCACAAAGGCAGACGCGAATTTAAGATGCGTCTCAAACAAAACACTCCCCGTGCGATAAGACCATCTATAATATATGGTTCAGTTGTTATGCAGTCTTCTTTAAAGCCCAAAGATTATGCCCCTACCAGCGAAGAAATATACCGTTGGATATGCGATCGTACGATACCCCAAAACAGACAAAATATCGGGAACATTCTTTCCAACAATGGATTGCAAAAATATATAGTATAGTCGTCACCTCCTTGTTTTCTGCATTAAAAAAGACGCCCATAAAGAGCGCCTTTATCACTTATTTTGAATGAAAAAGATGTAAACGAGACGATGGCTTAAATTTTCTTTTTTGAATTTCCCAACCATCACTTACACTTTTCCCGTTGTTTTTCTTTAGTAATTCCCATGGGTTATAAACCAACATCAGCTTTCCCACACGGTGAAACGATTAACCCTTATAATCAAAACGGGATTTTATTCAGGTGCGAAACATTGGGAAACAGCGATGTATCAAATGTTCGATTAATGATTAGCAACGGAGCGTATGAATATTATTTCCCAAGGAATAACTTTTGTAGTATTTCCCCAGACAATTACAGCATGAATATAAATTGGGAATATACTAACCAATCAGGTCTGTCTCACGCTATAAAACTCAATAACTCACAAAGATATGACAGCGTTCCAAACAATCTAAATATCAGTTCAGGGAATCGTTATACATGGCAAATGAGATTATATGAAAACACACATACTGTAGGATACGTCCCTTCTTCTTGGATTGGATGGGGCATCATAAGCAATGTGTCGTCTGTATGGCAAAAACAAAGCGAAGACGGCTATATATACACAGACAGAGATAATATGGCTTCGTTTAGAGGCGCTTCTAAAGTAAAAGTTTTAAAAATCTCTCCTCATACCAATATGTATTTTGCTAACAGCACATCCCAAAATCATTGGTCGGGAGTACGCCCAAGATATATACCCGAATTGTATTCTCGCTATGACAAAAATGCAAGATATTACTTGAAGGTAAACGGACATGTATATGAAATTAACGATTATAAGTTTTGCCCGCCGTCAGAAGACTTCAGAAGAATGGATTCGTCAGACGGCAAGGCTCATGTAGACGCCTATGGAACGCCGCTTTACGGCTATGCCGTTTTCAACACGGACATTGACATTTCTGAGGGCGATGAGTATACGCTATACTGCAATTACATTGATACTGACACATATTATTTTGAAACAGGCGCTACGCCCGACATCAAATTATACGAGTATTTTGAGAACGACGGTTCTCCAATAAAAAGAGAAATTAATAACGGCGTAATTAATCTGAACTATAGTAATTTACATATAAAAGGTGAATATACGCAGTCAAACGGAGCATCGGTAAGTCATTACAGATGCGTGTTAGAAGAATGCGTTAACGAAACGCTCGATAAATATGAAATTGTTCATTCATCTAATGACATATACTCCCCCGCTATTGATTACATCTATGACCGGTTTATAAGCTCCCATAAATATCGCCTTACGATTTTCCGTCACTTCAGAAGATATATTGTTTTGTTTTGCATACTTTTTTGCATTGTCAATATACATCTTGGTCTCTTGTAAATTTATATGACAATATTTATAGCCAGTATATAATTTATAAAAATAAAATAATGTTATTACAAAGCATATTAATGA
>CATJNN010000134.1 GCA_949742185.1 uncultured Clostridia bacterium
GTGGCGGGATTTGGATGTATATAAGGTTCAGGTTATGAGCAACGGAACAAGACAAGCCGCTATGGTTTATTTTGACTGCGACGGTCCCATAGAGGTGCAGGTAACTTGTATAGGCGGCAAAGACGGTTTAGACGACATAGAAAACGGTCTTAATAATAAAACTAAGGTTTATCCCGAGAGCTATGGCATAGACCTTGATTATACTGAGGGAGGAAATGTTATAACGCTTACGGCAAAGCCGAACCAGACAATAGTTTTAGACCCGAACGGCGATACAAGACGCAATATTCAGATTTGGGCTAATGGAATTATGAAAATTCCAGCTGCGGAGGAGATGAAAGCGCAGGGCAAGTCTGTGATGGTATACGACGCGGCCGGGGACGAAAACAATATCGTTAAAGCATGCGACGCGGATGTGGTATATGTAAAGCCGGGATATTATAACAACGGATTTACCGTTAAGGATAATCAGACATGGTATCTTGAGGGCGGAGCTGTGATTCATGGGACGATAGATATGGATTTCACAACAAATGCGAAGCTTATCGGGCGCGGATTGATTTACAGACCCGATTATGCTTCGATGACGGTGAATGATACAGTAAATACTTATATTGACGGTATCATGGGATTAAATCACGGTTGGCATGACAACGGAGGATATTTTATAAATATCGCAAACAGCAAGAATGTGGTGGTTAAAAATTTAAGGTCGATTGCGCGGCATAAATGGGGCGACAGTATGGACATCTTCTGTTCCGAGGATATAACAGTCGAGGGCTGCTTCTTCCGTGGGAACGACGATTGTATCGCAATTTACGGTCCGCGCTGGACAGGCAACTACTGGGGCGACACGGGAAACGTCAGAAATATCAAGGTGAGAAAATGCGTGCTTATGCCCGACCTTGCAAGACCTATCCATTTCGGTACGCACGGCGACAGCTCTTCCCCTAACGGAGGACGTGTTATAGACAACTGCCGTTTTGAGGATATAGATATACTCACCTATAATAAATATGCGTATAAAACAAATGACGACGGGTCAAAAAACAGAATGCCCCAGCCTATACGTATGGATGTGTCTGAGGGGAATTCGGTAACAAACATTTATTTCAACAATATCCGTATACGCGATTTTATGGCAAACGAGCTTGTCGAGCTGTTCATAACGACGCAGGACAGATACGGCACCTACACATACCCCGGAAAAGCAATAAATAATATTTATTTTAAGGATATTGATTATAAAAACGAGGACGATACCTTTACAAGCAGGATTGAAGGATATAAGACAAGCGACGGAAAAGACGGTATCACTCAGAATATCACGTTTGAGAACGTTAAAATTAACGGTAACGTTGCAAAAAGCGCAGAGGATATTCATGCTAAGGTCGGCAGCAATATGAGCGGTCTCAGATTTGTAGACTCGGGAGAGACAAAATATATATACAATCCGTCAATCGTTCCCGAGGATATATGGCCGGAGTTTTATGACTACGCGCGGATAGAGGGAGCGTCCGCAAGCGCGGAGGCTTCTGCAAACGGCTCAGCTCCGTATGCGGTAATTGACGATGATAACGGCACAGTTTGGTATTCGCCGGTAAGCGAGAGCGACCCTGTTTATAACGAAGCTGATAAGACTCTTACAGGAAACGGCATCACGGTTGACCTTGGCGCGCAGCGTCATATAAAAAATGTCCGTATTACATGGGCGAATCCTGCTCTGACGCATGATTATCGCATATTTGTTTCTAAGGACGGGGCAGACTGGAGCGCGGGGCATTCGGACGAGCACGGAATTGGCGCGGTTAATCCAAGAACGAGAGCGGAACGCAACAAGCGCGTGAAATCAAACTGGTTTGCAAATCAGCACGACCCAAATCAGAACCAGGATAATATTATAGGAAGATATGTGAAGATTATTCCGCAGACAGGTTCTCAGCTTGATATAGCAAAGCTGGAAATTTTAGGAGAGGAGAAACCGCAGTAATAGCTGTACGGGAAAGGAGGGAATTAGATTGAAAAATATATTTGGTAAGAAAATATTGCCGATTATTACGGCGGCAGCAATTATGGCAAGCGCTGCGGTTATACCTGTATCGGTTATGGCGTTTAACGCTCCTGAGCCTGATAATGGAGCCGCGGGAGCGATATCGAGCGGAGGCGAATGGTCGATTTATGCTTCAAAATCAGGCTTCAGAAGACCAAGCGTGACAGGGGACAGTATCAAAGACACGACAAACGACAACGGAGTTGTCGAAGTGAACGGCGGAGCAGAAATGAGCGCGCAGTTTCAGTTTGACATGGCGAGTATGTTGAATAACGGCATTGTAGGCGAAAGCGGCGCGAGCAATAAGGTTGTAAAAAGCGCAAAGCTGCGTCTCACATCTGTTGTAGCTCAAAACGCTAATATTCTTCATCAACTGTATACGGTGAATAACGAATTTAATACAGTTGAAGGAAAGACGCCCGTAGGAATTGAATTTAAGGCTCCGCGCGGCGATAATAATGATTTTAATAAGTCGTCTGTTAAGGACGTCAGCGCGGAGGGACTTACAAGTTATCCGGAAGAACTTTCGGTTTGGCAGACCGCGGCTGATATTACAGGTTTAGCTGTTACATCTGCCGATACGCTTTCGCTGTCGGTAGATTACAGCGGCGGCAATACTTCAAAGGTTGAATATGCCACATGTAATATAGATAAAAACGGCAGATTAAACGGCGGAGCAGTGCCTTTCTTATACAACGGCGGAACAACGGACTACAGCAAGTGGGTGTATCCTCAGATTGTGCTTGAATATTCAGACAGCGAGACTTATAAAGGAGCGTACGCAGACTTTATAAACGCGTATACTGAATTAAGCGAAGGGATTGTAACTGAGGAGAACGGCGTTGTTTTAAGCGAGGCGCAGAACGGAAGCGCGGTTGCGCTTGAAATGTACGGCAGCTCGGAGAAGCCGATAAAGGTTGAAGGACAAAATCTTGTGTTTAACGAAGAATATGTAGGAAACGATACCTTCGCTTATGTAAAGCTGACTGTGACTAAGACGGAGGGAGATGAAAACGCCGTATATTCGCGTGTGGTTTCTGTGCCTGCAGAGTATACAAAACAGCATACAATTTCATTTGACTCGTCAAAAAATCCAAAAGGCGAATTGTCTATAATGTCCGGCGGAAAAATTTACACAGACGGAACGGCTTACGGGAAACAGGGAAGCGTGTTTAATGTTAATGTTACTGCAGGAGTGGGGTACAACGCTAAAGTAGAGGTTAAAACTGCGGACGGCGCGGAGACGATTCTGCCGAACACAGACGGTTCGTATACTATGCCTGACGGAGATGCGTCGGTATCGGTTGAGTATTCAAAGAAGACTTTTGGAACTAGCCGTATAGCCGCGGTCAGCAGTATGTCTGTTAAAGCGGACGGAAACACGCAGGGTAACGGCGGCGATGTTATTATCGGCGCGGACAGATTTACATTTTTAAAGTTTGATTTGTCGGATTATAATGTGGATGTGATATCGAGCGCAATGCTTGGCTTTACAAAAAACAAGGGCACGTCCAATACGAAAGCCATATTCTATATACCCAATAATGATTGGAGCGAGGCAAACTTTTCAAAAGATTTTTGTATTGACGGAACCGAGGATACAAAATTATCAGCGTTTAAAAAAGAGGACGGTACGACGGTGGCGATATATGCCGGGGACGACAGAAAAACCAGAATGGTACCTGAAACAACCGGAAAAGGCGATGATGATTTATCTGCAGCAGCAAACGGTATTCTTGGCAGATATTATCTCACGAGCAGCGGAACGAGCAAATCTGACAGCATAACTATTACAGAAGCTGTAAAAGAAGCTGTGAAACGGAGCGGGGACGGCGTTATAACGCTTCTGGTGTACAGCACAGGCGGAAGCGGCGGAGATATGCGTTCGGTTACGAGCGCGGCGTCGGTGAATGAAAGACCGTATCTGATGATAACCGAATCTGCAGAATACCTTCCGGACGACCAACTGGTGACGGAGATTAATACTATAGAAGACCTGGAAAGATTTTCCGCGATTGTGAACGGCGGAAACAACTACGGGGGAAAAACGGTAACGCTTGAGAACGACCTTGATTTATCGGTGAAATATAATCAGACGGGAAGCTCGTGGGAGGAAATAGGCACACAGGATATTGGGGGAATAAAGCCGTTTGCGGGTACGTTTGAAGGCGGAAACCACAGTATAACAGGACTTTATATAAATGACAATAATATTATACAAGGATTATTCGGTATTGTTACCGGAACAATACAAAATCTCACAGTTGCGGGAGAAATAAACGGCAGTTCTGTTATCGGCGGCATTGCGGCTCAGTGCGGCGGTAAAATAACAAATTGCCGCAGCCGCGTAAATATAACCGCGCAGAGAGAAGCGGGCGGAATTGTTGGCACGCTCAGCGGCGGAGTGATTTCAGAAAGCGATAATGAGGGTAATATTCTGCTTCAGAATAAAGAAACTTACGCGGGCGGTATTGCGGGGCATAATATTGGCGGAGTTATAGAAAAATGTAATAACAGCGGTAAAATAGAAAACGATTCGGACGGATTCAGAAACAAAATTGGCGGTATTGCAGGTTTTCTTGATAACGGTGAAATTCACGGCAGTCATAATACAGGCGATATTGTGAGCAGCGCAGAAACAGCTTCGTATACGGCGGATACGTCGCAAAACTATGTGGGAGGTATAGTAGGCTATAGCTCATACGGTATTATTACAGACAGCGACAACAGTGGAGTGGTTTATAATGCGGCAGATTATGCGGGCGGTATAGCAGGGCTTTTGCAAAACGAATGCTTAGTATCGGATTGCATAAACAACGGAACGGTTTCAGGACAAGGATATGTGGGCGGTATTGCGGGATGTAATTTCAGCAGTATTATTAACAGTAGTAATGAAGCGGCAGTTTTGGGCATGGGAGATTATATAGGCGGCGTTGCGGGATATTTGTCGACAGGAATCTTAAATAACTGTATGTATAATAAGGCGCTTAATGCAGACTTAGATATTGTGGGTTTTAATTCGGAGGGAAAGATAACGGATGATACCGTACCTACAGAAGACAGCGTAAAGTATGATAACGGAGACGCTGTTGCGGCTGTTAAATCAGCGGGAAAATACACATTGATTTTTGCGGCATACGGAGGGGCGGACGAGTTATTATGCGTTGATTCTCAGATAATAGAATTTAGCGGCGCGGGAAAGGATACGTTCTCCCCAAGCGTTAGCTTTAATGAAAACGGCGCGAAAACAATTAAAGTGATGCTATGGAATGAATTGAATAATATGAGGCCGTTATGCGCGACTGACACTGTTTTGAAAAATAACGAATAGGCATTGGTTACAGATAAAACAAACGCGGAAAGCATGTTTCCCGCGTTTGTTTTTTATTTATCGCGTTATAAAACGACAGCAAAATAATTTGGAGCCGACGCCCCAAATTATTTTTATTGTTTGCATTAAACAAAAGAGCAGATGTTTAAAATAACATATAAAAAAGTTAGTTTTCAAAGTTGATTTTAAGAAAAATATTTTGTAAAATAAAATTGTGACTTAAATGTTCAATATTAATAATATATTTATATTTTCTGAAAATGTAAGGAGTAAAAATCTGAATAGAGTTTCACATTTTACCGTTTTTCATTCGGGGCGTTATTCCTGTACTGCGCCGCTCTCTGTAAAGCGTCAGTCTGCAAAAGCTTTTTTCAGATTTAAGTTTTGTGAAAGGGTTAATGGTTATAGAGATGAGGAAATTATGTTGTATAGTTCTATGTTTGGCAGTAGTGGTGTCAAACATTGTTTTAGTTAAAGCAGAAAATTTGAATAAGCTTGGAATATCTGCGTCTGCCGCAGTGTTTGTGCGCAGCGGGGCGGAGTACGAAAATAAAACCGGCGGGCAGATGGATGAGACTGCGCTGATTGCAGGACGGGGACGAGAAACATTTTTGCAGTTTGATATATCAGAGGTTGATATTGACAGGATTCAGAGTGCAAGGTTGTATCTGACAACAGAGCATGGCGGAGGAAATGCTGTAGATATAAATTATTTGCCCGATAATAACTGGGACAAAGACATAACGTATAAAACCAAACCAGATACCAGTGGTGAAACGCGGATTACTTCATTAAAGACCGGAGGAGCCAATCGGAAAAGCGGAATATATTCAAGAAGTGAGGCTGACGTGACCCAATATTTAAAATTGGCCGACGAAAAGATTTCCTTTCATATCACGGGCGGAGAATATGCGGCTGAGTTTGCTTCTAATGTGTCGGATTACAGCGATAGAGCGCCCATGCTTTTTATATCCTACGGAAACGCGTCCGGCGCGGACAATATGGAGGCGGTTAATCAGGCGAAAGAATATTTGTCGGGAGGAATAACGGTTACAGGTGCAATAAGAGATTATAAGGCTTCAAATGGAATAACGGTTTCTATTACGTGGGATAAGGTTTATGATAATACAATACTGGACGAAAAAGGAACATATCTTAACGATACATATTTAAAAGCGGACGGCAGTGTCGTGCGTCCTGAATGGTTTGAGGGGACGAAGCGTCTTAAAGGCAATGCGTTATTAAGCGCAGGCAGTATTACAGAAACGGCGGAAAATGTAAACGTATCAATAACGCCGCCGTCAACGCCTGTTTTTGACGTTAATACATTGTCAAATTATATTGACATAGGAAATACCAAAAGCGAGGGCGCAGGTTTTGAGTGTGTCCGCGATAACGGGATACAGAAGAACACAGTAGACGAAACGGAGCATACCTACAGAACTCTTAATAAAAACGGCGCAATGGCGCTTACAATGAGGTGCAATCCCGATAAGATAAATTACCTGACGGTAAAGTTGTGGGGGAATGACACAGGCGATACTATGCTATGGGTATGCGACCCTTTTACAGGCAATATGAATATTTCAAACAGCGGTCAGCCGACAAGAAGCAGTATTGTGGACAGACGCGACTGGATTGAGCTGAATTTTTTAAATTCATCGCCGCAGTATAACGGTGGCTTTATATATTCGACATATATGATACCGACCGTATATACCGAGGGCAGGGACTATGTGTCTTTAAGACTGTATTCCACAGGCGGCAACGCGAATTATTCGGGCGTGTCGATAAAAGAGCAGACTATGCCAAGCCGCGGAATATACGCGGCGTATATGACGCAGGAGCCTGATTTTGATCCATCAGAGTTTGAAACGGTCACGGGAAGGCAGGAAAAGACCGCTGAGGTATCGGCAAAATCTTACGAGGAGCAGAAGCAGCTTGCGTATGACTATGCGCGGGGGGCTGTAGAGACGTTTAAGTCGTGGCAGATATATGGTCAGAACAACCATCCTTCGTATATGGAGGGAATGGTTACAAGAGGAACGGACTGGAAAAATAAGCATTTGGACGATAATGACTGGAAGGACAGGTATTATCAGTCGTCAGGTGGTATGTTGAAGCAAAATATGACGCCTCTTAATATGTATGAGCTTTTTGCGGTCGCGTATAAAAATGCCGCAAAGCTGGGATACAGCGCACAGGAGAAGGCGGAGCTTCTGGAAAGAGTAATCACCGGCATAGATTTTCTTGTAAGGGCGCAGGGGTCAAACGGAGGCTTTTTCAGCAATAACGGCTGGATAGGCGGTCCTGATAGACGTGAAGCGTCGGGAAATCATCTGACGGGCTTTGGACTTCGCAGCGCGGCGCAGTCTATGATAATGATATGCGGCGATGTGAATTTTAACGTAAAAATCGACAGCGATGCGGACGGCGCGGCTGATACAGACAGAAAAAAAGCGTGGGAGCAGATGGCGGCGTCGGCAAGAGATTATCTTGTGTCTCTTGACGGTGCGGGTCATGCGCCCAATCAGGATATGGCGGATATTATAGCCGCGCTCAGATTTGAAAAAGCGCTTCAGATGATGAACAGCAGTCTGTCGTGGAAGGTGCAGAATAAAGAGGAGGAAATCGAAAAACAGCTTGACATGGCGTTAGGGTTTAAGACGAATATAGCATGTTCGAGCTATTGGGTATCGCCTAAGGGACTTATTCTTGAGAATTACGGCTCAATACAGGGCGGCTATTCGGGCGACTACGGCATAGAGGCGCTTGAGGAAATGTCTCAGCTTGTCGAGTTTGCAGAGGATTACTACGGCGAAGGCTCTGAAAAAGCAAAAAAATATACTGATTTAATCAGTAAAGCGTACGAATGTGCGGATAAGTTTATGTTCACGGCAAACGCGTCCGACAAAGCGGACCCGACGCTGTATGCGGAAGGAATTATAAGCAACAGAAACGCGTACTATCCCGGGACGGAGAGGTATGTGCTTGATTATTATACAGCCGTATTAAAGAAAAACAAAACGGCGTTAAAGACTTTTGATTATTTTTTCAGTCATAATAAGCTTGAAAACGACAGAGGAAACTATCTGCAAGGCAATGCGCATTTTGAAGACACCGCCCTCAGCGTGCTGAAGTTGTATCTTAATTTTGATAATATTATATCAGCTATAACAGACAACGATATCGCAAATTATGCTTATTTAATGGAGGACAGCGGAATAGACGGATATGCATGGGCGGACGAAATGGGAAGAAACGTCGTTATAAAAAACGGAGAGGATAAAATATATCTGGCGTTGAACTGGAGAAATCCAATGCATAGTACGTCGTATTATAATACGGCGGAAAAACAAAATCAGCAAAGCGGCATGATGAATAATCTGGCGCGCGTTCATCACAAAACCGACAAATACGATAAATACGGCTATGCGGCAGTTAAAACGCAGGGGTGGAGCGTTAAAACTCAGAATGAGAGCAGGTGGCAGAGGTTTGACAATCACTATGCCGAAGCGTTTATGTATATGAATTACGGAGATTATTCCGTAATAATGAACAGTAATAATCTTCTGGGCGGCGAGACCGGTAAGTCATATGATATTCCCGCCGAAGAGCTGGGGCTTGACGGCGTATATAAGGATTTGATAAGCGGCAGATATTATTATTTCGGAGAAAAGGCGGAGGGAGCGGAAGATGGAAATGCGGCAAAGGTCTTGCCCGCGTCGACCGTTGTGTTATATAAAACCGACGCGTATTTTCCAAACGCGAAACTGGAAAGCGCGGTTTATGAAAACGGAGAGGCGAGAGTTAAGATGTTAAAGACAGGCGGCGATAAGGAAACGGTATACGTATATGCCGCGGAATATGATAATAACGACAGGCTGGCGGGGGTGGAAACGGCGGTAAGAGAAATTGTCTCCGATACGGAAATCAAATTGAACTATGATATGAAAAATCCTGAAGATACGGTGAAAATTTTTGTGTGGAAAGAGGATATGCAGCCGTATGAGGATTTAGGTGTTAAAAATTAAATACAAAAATTAAATATCAAACTTTAAATACGCGGGTTGCTGTGGTACGATTATGATAATTAAAAATGCCGCTTTCGGCATAAAGAGAGGGAGAGATGAAATATGAAGGTGAATCTGAAAAAGCTCGTGTCGCTTATTGCGGCAGCGGCGCTGACGGTAAGTTCGTTTTCAGCGCTGACCGTCTCGGCGGAAAACGAGCCTGCGGCGTGGACGGAATATGCCTCGGCATTTACAGGAGATTCGTCGGCGGATGAAATCGTGTGGCATAAGCGCGGCGACAACAAAAAAGGGCAATGGAATTTAATAAATAACGTTCTTACAATAACGGACGACGGAACAGCTACTAATACAAGCAACAATACTATATATGGAGTTGCTGCTGTAATGAAAAATATAAAGCCCGATACCGATTATACAATAACCTTTGAGGAAAAAGCAAATATAACGCTTTTGCCGAAGGATGACGGAACAGAGCTTGCAACAACAAATAACGGTCTTTATGTGGGAGTGGACACACTGTCAACAACAGCGGCGGAAACAAGTTCAGGCAAGGTTACTGCGGCGGTGACAAACAGAAACAACAACAGCAAAAAATTTGTGGCTCATAACAAAGCCTGTAATGACGCTGACTGGGAGACAAAGTCGTTTACATGGACGTCGGGAAATACAATAAAAACAGAAGGTCATGATACATATGCGGCTACAGTTACCTTTATGTTCCGTGATGTTGTGGGAAGCTGGAAAATAAGAAATCTGCGCATTGCTGAAACTACGTCGGAGAGTTCGACGCATTATCTGACATACGATACGGAAAAAAATCCTTACGGTGAATTTTCTGTGGTGAAGGTAGCAGACGATAACAGTGAAACGCCTGTTACGGCGGCGACAACGGCAATGACGGCGGGCGATAAGTTTAAGGTAAACGTTACGCCGAACACGGGATATACGGGAACGGTAAAGGTTAAGAGCGGTGCAGAGAATATTCAGCCGGCAGACGGAATATACACAATGCCCGAGGGCGACGCGGATATAAGCGTTACATATACGAGAGACGATTCGCCTGCAAGCCGTATCGCCGCTTTAAACAGCGCGGCGGTAAATACTAACGGCGACGTCAGCGGCGGCGGAGCGGGCGGTAGAAATCATATGGTTATAGCGGCGGGAAGAATAGCTTTATTGAAATTTGACCTGACAGACTACAAAGCGGAGGATATTGCTTCGGCAAAGCTTACGTTTACAAATGCTAAATCCAATCCTAATCCGGGTACAAAGGCGCTTTTCTATGTGCCTAATAATAATTGGTCCGAGGGCTTTATAAGTAAAACGTTTAACGCTGTAGATGCGGCAAACACAGACGCGGCGTTTACTTTAGAAAAGCTGACAAAAGACGCAGTGTTTACAGGTATTAAGGACGACGCGGCGAACGAGACAAATAAAAATTACGACGTTTCATCTGCGTCGACGGGAGTTTTAAAGGATTATTATGTGGGTGCAGGCGGTGCTCAGATTTCTGCGGATATTACAGATGCGCTGAAGCAAGCTATGGGAAAAGCGTCGGGCGGAAATATAATATCGCTTATGGTATACAGTCCTTTTAACACGGGCTTGGATGTGAAGTCTGTTTTCAGCGCGGACTCTATTGGGGAAAGACCGTCGCTGGAGATTACGGCTAAGACGATAGAAGCGGAGCTTATACATGAAGGCGCGGCGGTAAAATATGAAAAGTTTGAGGACGCGTATGTAAACGCTGAGGCGGGCGACACGGTTAAGCTTTTAAGCGACACAACTACAAGCAAGGGAATAGTTTTTGACAAGGGGAGTCTGACAATAGAAGGAAACGGTAAAACAATTCATAACGGAACTAATTATATATCGTTTAAGGGAAGCGGAGAATTAACGCTTAATAATCTCACGATAGACGGCACAGGCAACCTTGAGATGCAGGGAAATACAAAGATAAATTCAGACAATCTTACCATAAGCCGTTTGCAGATTTACGGAAGTACAATCCAAAGTAAGGGTACGCTTAAAAATTCGGCGGTAGATACGCTCAAAAGCTACTCAAAGCTTACGCTTGAAGATACGACCGTAAAAAATATAACGCTTCCGAAGATTAAAGCAGGCTCGGGCGACGCGCCGAAGATTACTTCAAATAAAGACTTTAAGGCGGAGAGTATTGTAGTTGAAGCGATTGAAACTGTCGGCGAGTCGGGAGTTTACACTTTGTTTGACGGAGAATATACGCCTGCGAACGTTACGATAAACGCTCCGTATAACGAAAGTTATGTATATGCGAACGGTTTAATTAAGGACGTCGCGCTGACAACGCCTCATAGCATAACTGTTCAGGAGGGCATTACAGCCTCTGTAAACGAAGCGGTAAGTGGTGATAAAGTAACTTTAAGCGGAAATTATGCAGAGGGATCGCTTGTTGTGAAGTCCGGAGAGGATAGTATTCCTGTAACAAAAGATACGGACGGAACGTATAGCTTTGCAATGCCCAATAATGACGTCAGCATTACAGGGCTTATAAATACGGGCGAGAAATTCTATGTTGTACCGAAAAGCGTTGAGAGAGTAAACGGCGAGGGTCAGTCAGATACGAATAACTATTATATTCACTTAAACCGCGGACTTGGAATGACGTTTGATATTCCCGCAGACATGGGAATTGCCGCTGATAAGGAGATTTCGTCTGTAAAGCTTCATTTTATCAGGTCGAATACTGCCGGCGGTCAGACAACCAATATATACGACCAGACGCAGAGCGGTTTTGCATATACGGGCGGCGCGGGATATATAGCTCAGTACAACGGAGGAAGTGTTGAGGGGCAGGCTTTGAGCGGCGTGCTCGGTTCAGGCGAATATAAGCTTTTGTTTGCATATGATGAAAGCGTAACGGATAACCATGGAAACGATTACTATGTTGTAGGCTCAAACGGCAGCAAAAAGCCGACAGAGGCTTCTCAGCTTCCGTATCTGGTATTTACATTCAGAGATAAGGCTCCCGATAAAACTGCGCCCGAATACGCTTTGCAGACCGATACGCAAAGCGACATATTCCAGTATCATTACGCGGGCGGAACGACGGAGTATAACAGCGGCGCGTCTACAGACGGCAAGGCGTATGACGCATATTTATGGGTTCCGAAAAACACTGCAAAGGGCGCTCTTAAAGGTCTTGTTGCAGTTAAGATGAATTTAGTGGAAGTGCCGTTTGTATATTCTCAAATGCTCAGAGATGCTTTGGCTGAAAAAGGCTTTGGCATATTGTTCCTTGTGTGCCAGAAGGACCCGTACGGCTATAACAATACGCTGAACGGATTTTATACAAAGAACGACTATAAGGGCGATACCTTAATAACGGATACAACTAAGTTTACGACAGACGGTAAGGATGCAGCGCAGATTTTAGACGAGATACTTACAGGTCTTGCAGATGCGTCGGGCTACAGTGAAATTAAAGACAAAACTCCGCTTATTACAATAGGGCATAGTGCGGCGTCACCGTTCGGCTACAGAAGCGGTAACTGGAATAAAGACAGAATAATTGCTCAGATACAGATGAAAAACGGAATGGGTGCGCCTGATTATAATTCAAACGAGGGCATGGTGCCGGGAATACCGTCTTTGCAGTATGCGGCGCAGTATACGGAGCATGCGATGGGTGCAGACCGCGACCGCTCGGTGCGCGACGCGAGATGGCATATTGCAAATCAACGCTCAGTTAATCAGGATATGCTCGTATCACATATAATCGAATGGGGCAGCGGACATTACGACTGGTCGGAAAACGCCACATATATGCTTACAAAATATATAACAAAGGCTATTGACGCGCGTATGCCGGCAAATTATGCCGAAACAGGAAAGCTTAACGATTTAACAGGCTCGGGATATTTGATGAAGCCGTTTGAGAAAAACGGAAACGACGAGCAGGAGGCGGGCTATTACAGAGATTATTTGCAGGGCTGGCTGTCGTCGGGACAGAGTAACGCCGCTGCAGGCGAGGCTGATAAAAAAGCGTCTTTCTGGTTCTTTGACGAGAACTTTGCAAACGAAGTGAATAAGTTTACAAACTATGCTATCCCCGAGTCGCCTGACTCAATAGGCACGAAGGTTGCGGGGAAAACTTATTCCGACAACGAGCCGTTTATGCTTATGAAGGACCCGTCGAAATCCACATGGAGCAATACTCCGTATACTGCTCCGACGCTTATATCGGCGTTTACTGCATTTGCAAACAATCCGTTTTCAAGATACGGAAGCAATCGTTTTGTAAACTATACAAAAATGGCGTTTCCTAACTCAAATGCGGATAATACGGCAAATCTCGGCGGATACGACACGGCGACGGTTGATACATATTATATGAGCAAGGTTCCGTCGGTAGTGTCAAAGGATAAGGAGGCGTATGACGGAACAGGAAATGCGGTAAGCTATCCTCAGAATACAAAGGCTGAATTTATTCCGCTGATTGCGCCTTATGAGGTTGTCGGCTCTGAGCTTCTGGATATGAGCGGCATGACCGTAGATGAAAACAGTGCAGAAGCGGCAAACGCCGCGTCCGCAACACGAACGACGCTAAGGTTTCATAATAACAGAGTGTATTTCCGTTCCGGAAATCTGTACACTCTCGGCGAAGGCTATAAAGAGATGGATTCATACGGATTTATTAAATCCCCAGAGGTAAGAGACGGAAACGGTTTTGTGACTTCGCCGTTTAAAGCGACAAGCTCGCAGATGACTGTTCCTTATGTAAACAAGGGTACGGCGCAGACGCTTGAGCTTGCGGAAATAGCAAACGTAAGCGTCAAGGATAAAACGCAAAATCCGCTGATTGACGTAAGCTATACTTCATCTGATGAGGACTTGCAGAAATATACGGACATTTTTGTAGAGTACGGTCCCGCAAGAGCGGTAAGAACAATCAATGAAACAGACGGCTCGTATACGTGGAAGATAGAAATTCTGCTTGATGAAATCCCGAAGGACGCGCAGTTCCCGATTGAGGTAAACGTGGTTGCGTCAAACCTTGGTAAGTGGGAAAAGACCTATGGGGCTACAGCTTCGCAAACGTTTAGTATAGTAGAGGAAGAGCCGGTAATTGACGGTGTTACCGTTACGCCGAGTGAAAATCTTGTTTATAACAAGGAAGCGCAAGCTCTGGCGCAGATTACAGGCGTACAGACAGGCGACAGCGTGGCATACAAGATAAACGGGCAGACAGCGACGGAATTAAAGGGTACAAACGCAGGCAGCTATGAGATTGAAATTACGGTATCCAGAAGCGGCTGTTCAGACTATACGTGGACGGGAACGGTTGTTATCGGAAAAGCGGCGGCGGCTATCACGGCAGTGCAGGAGCAGTCAGCTGATTACGACGGCGAGGCTAAGACGGCGGCGGCGACGCTTAACCATTCGGAGGGAACGCTTGTTTATGAGATTACAAAGGACGGCGATATTGTTTCCGAAATGATAGACGCAGGCGAATATACAGTTGAGGTGAGCGCGGAAGAGACGGATAACTATTTTGCGCCGGAAAGCAAGACTGTAACGTTTACAATAAATCAGGCGAAGATAACGGGCGTTGCTGTGACAGGCGGTCAGGCGCAGTATGACGGAGACGCGCATGACTTGATTACGATAACGGGTACTCTTGATGGAGACGAAATTATATATAAAGTAGACGCTGAAGAAGAAACATCTGTAAAACCGAGCTTTACCGATATTGGCACATACAGCGTAAAGGTAACAGTTTCGCGCGGCGATAACTATATTCCTTATGAACAGACAGTAACCGTGACGGTAGACACGGAGCCTGTTATTACGGGAATAGAGATTACTCCGTATAACTCAGTATACGACAGTCAGGAGCATGAGGCGCTCACTGTCAGCGGAACGGAGGACGGCGATACCGTAGTATACGTTTACAATGAGGAAGAATTAAGCGAGATACCGAAAATTACAAATGCAGGCGAATATGAAATAACAGTTAATATATCAAGAGACGGATATGCGGATTATTCGCAGAAGGTTAAGGCTGTTATTGAAAAGGCGGGCGCGGTTATAACTGCCGACGCATCGCAGTCCGCTGATTATGACGGCGGTGTGAAAACAGTGACGGCGGAGCTTAATCATCAGGAAACACAGCTTATATACGTTATAGAAAAGAACGGCGAGAATGTTTCTGAAATGACGGAGGCGGGCGAATATACCGTTGTGATAAGCGCGGAGGAAACAGAGAACTATAAAGCTCCGCAGCCTGTGACGGTAATATTCAAGATAAATATGGTGAAACCGGCCGAACCGGAAATTGTTATCGGAGACGTCAGCGCAGACGGTGCATTGTCATATGTTGAGATAAGCGTAAACAACTCAAATGAGGAAACGGAAAAAGCAGCTATTATTGCGGCGTTATATTCCGGCGACGTATGCGTGGGCGTGAGTTTTGTAAATGATGGCAAAGCCGTGTTCAATACAGCCGATACAAGCGGAATGGTAGTAAAGGCGTTTATGTGGAGCGCATTATCGGGAGAAGGCGCAATGCAGCCGCTTATGCAGAGAGTTGATAAAACAATATAGCGGTGTGTTACTTCGCTGACGCACGGCAGGTATGAGTTTGAATTATTATAATAAAAGCCTGAAACGGGCGCATGAAAAGACATGCGTCCGTTTTTTATGTGTGTGTTATCAAATAAAAATGTAAAAAATCACAGTTGAAATTATTACACCGCGCTTGTATAATAAATTTAAGGATTATAGAAAAATTAAAGAGCGGAGGGCGTTATGTTAAAAAGAATGCTAAGTACGGCATTGGCGGGAGTAATGCTTCTGTCGTCTGCGCCGCAGGTAATTGCTTTGGATAAAGCGGATATATCAGGGTTTGAGAAAAAAGAAGAAAAGTGGGATATTCAGGCAACAAGCGGACGTACCGCGTGCGGCTTTGACACGGGGAAGTTTCGCTCAGGCGAGCAGTCCTATAAATTCAGCGCGGTAACCTCAACGGCGGATGAAAACGAGGTTTCGGCGATTTCAAAGACGTTTGACGCCGAATATAAAAACGCGTACAAAGCAGGGATATGGTATTTGTTAAGCGAGGATTACACGCGTCTTGACGCTAAAGACGGAGGCGCGTTCTTTTCGTATGTGCTGCTTGACAAAAACGGAATGGAAATTCCCGACAGCTCATACAGCTATTACATATCGGCGCCGTCGTATGACGACGACATGTACTCGGAGCATTGGAGAGGAAACGACTTTTACATAATTCCCACGCAGGACACAGCGAAGGTCAGAATTTCTTTGGGCTTTAAATCGGCTACGGGTCAGGTTAATTTTGACGATATTTCGTTTGAGAAAATCGACAGAAAAAGCGCTCTGTCAAATCCCGTAACGGTAAATCAGACGGTCATGCCAAATTCGCAGGACAGCTACACCTACGGCTGGGAAGGCGACGAGGAGGACTGGTGGGGAACGAGTATTTCCAAAAATGCCGTAGCTGAAATGGGCGTTACAAGCGAATACGCTCATTCGGGAAGCTCGTGCTATATGTTCAGGGCTGATACTCTTAATGTCACAGCTGAGAACAACCAGCAGATTATAAACAATAAATATAACGGCTCATATTTTCGCGTAAAGCCGGGCGTGTATGATATAAGCTGGTGGTACAAAATCATAGGACCGTATAAAAGAGCCTCAAATTCATGGGGTATGTCGGTAAACATTATAGTTTATACAGACGACGGAAAGACGCAGACGGCTAATATCTCAAAGACATATCTTGACTCGGACGCAGACAAGGATTGGCAAAAAAGCAGCTATTCGGTGACTGTGCCAGAGGGGTCGAGTCTTATAAGAATAAATATTGGACTGAGAGCCTCGACAGGTACGTTCCTTATTGACGATTTAAGCGTAACGCCTCTTGTGACAGACCTTGTTTCAGACCCTGATTTGGAAAACTATCACGGTATGATGGTGAAAAAGCTGGATAACGACAGCGTATATATTAACATAAATACTGAAGAGTCTGAAAAAGACGATGTTTTAGACAGCGTTATCCTCGGAAACGAGGAAAGCGAAAAAGCGCACAATGCTGACGTCGGCAAAAGCGCGGCGGGCTACGGCGGTCTGGGCGACACCTACAGACAACTTTATCCGGGCGACGATAAAATCTGGGTGACAATGAAGGTCGACCCCGATAAAATGAATTATATAACCGTAAAGCTCTGGGGCAGCGAGTCTGAGAATAAGGAAATCAAAAACCTTATGATAAACGACAAGTTCGGAACGCTTCAGGCAAAATACGGAACGGTATGGCCCGTATGGGATAACATGTACGAAGAGCCTGCACAGAGAAATTCGTATTTTTACGCGACATACCGCCTGCCTATGGCAATGACGCACGGGCGGACCGAGGTGCGTTTTCAGGTTTATCACGGAGGAGACGCGAACGCGTATTCTGCAAACGGCATGAATACCGCCGCTGAGTATTCAAGACAGCTTTATAAGCTCGTTACGCATACCGACCCGAGCTATAAGAAAATGGCGGACGACAAGGACGGCGACACAAAACGCTATGATTTGGGAGCGATAAAGGTATCGCCGAACGGTTTGTCGCCGTATGATTACATAATAAACGAAATGAATGCAGGAATTGAGGAGATTTTAAAAAGCCAGAATTACGGAAAACACTGGGACGAAGCGGTCGCGGCGGGCAAGTCTCCCGCAGGCGCGTACGGAGCGGTCCTTGAAGGGACAAACACAATGAGTCACGGCTCATGGGAGAACTGGAAGAATGTCCATTATGTGAAGTGTATCGGGTCGAACAGCGAGAACCAGAAGGGAATACGCGCTATGGCTATGGCGTATAACCGCGAATGGTCCAATTACTATCATGACCCTGAAATAATAGACCGATGTGTTGCGTGGCTTGATTATCAGGTTCGGTCGCAGGGGTCAAACGGAGGCTGGAATAATGAAACGTATAAGACATGGATAGGCGGTCCCGACAGAATGGAAGCAAACGGCGGTATCAATGCGGGCGCAAGAGCCGTCGGGGAAGTGTTTACGGAAGTCGGCGACGCGATTATTGAAGCGGGTTATCTTGACGAGTATATGGATGACGACCTTAATCCTGATACTCCCGAGGTAAAGCGAAGAGACGCGTATACGAATATGTATGTTAAGGCGACCGACTATATGTTTAATGTAATTCAGAGAAAGCCTGCCGTAAATCAGGAGCTTTTTAACGTTGTTTCGGGTGTTGCATATCAGATGGCGCTTAAAAAATTAAATCCGTCAAGCTGTATAAGCGATGCGGATTTGAAAAAGAGAATGTATGAAGCGACGGGAGTTATGAGAACTCCGAGAGAGTCAATTCTTATTTCGCCTAAGGGCTTGTCTATGGAAACGATAGGTCATTTTGACGGCGCATACGACGGAAACTATGGTCCTCACGGCGCGGCGATGGTCGCTGATTTGGCTCTTATTACAAACGACGCGGAGTTAATAAAAAAAGCGGTAAACGCGTCTCACGCTATGAATTATTTTGCGGATACCGTGGTAAACCGCAAGGGCTATAATGCAATAAGGCGTGAATTTAATATAAATACTCGCAACTATAAGGGACCCGGGCGGATTGAGTACGCGGCGTGGAATAACTTTATAGCCGCAGGCTTCGGGTCAAAGGACTCCGTGCGCTCTATGGAGCTTTTCGTGGAGTACGGCGAATTATATTTAAGCTCGCTCGTTTCCGACAGACGCTTGCTTTATTACATGATACTTAACTTTGACGCTATGGGAGAGGACATCAAAAAAGCGTCGGAGGGATATAAAACGTATGCCGATATAAAAGACATTCCTGAAGAGGCGGCAATTGTGACGCTTGCGTGGAAGGGAATAATAGAAGGCGTGAACGATACAAATTTTGCTCCGCTGGAAAAAATAGACGAGGCTACATTTAAAAGATGGCTCAAAAACGCTTTCGGAAACGATACCGAAATCAAGTACAACAGCGTTATGTCAAGAGCGCAGGCGGCTTATGAAATATATTACAGACTGCTTGAAAACGGAGTTTATATTACTAAATTTGACTTGGACTCGGGTATATACATGCCGAACGAGCCGTGGAATAAGGACGAAAAGGGCAGACAGAAGGAATATGTGTTCTCGGACGAGGTTTCGCAGTCGCTTTCTTTTCATCATAACGGCGAGTTTGTGCGTATGACGCTTAACTGGAGAAGTAATATAAGCGGCTCGTATTATGCGGACAATCACCGCGAGCACGCTATTTATTCGCAGGTATTCCGCTGGCACGAAATGAACGATAAGTGGAGCGCGCACGGAAACGGCTATATGGCGTCGCCGCTTGGACTCAGGCGTATAGACATAGCAAAGTACGGACCGTATGTTGTTATTATGAACTGTTCAGACCAGAATAAGGCGGTAAACGTCGAGTTGGAGGCTAATGTTTCTAAGGCACATGACCTTGTTACAGATACGATGATGGATTTAAACAGCGCAATTACAATGCCTGCGCTGTCTACTATAATATTGGATTTAAGAGAAACAGAGAAAAACTGACGGCGGGAAGGGGGTAATATTTGTGGATATCAAAAAAATAGCGGCAATTCTTACGGTCTGTTCGCTGGTTATGTCAATGCCTGTATTTAATGTTTTTGCGGCTGACGCGTTTAAAACAGAGACGGTATCGGATAATGAAAACGATACAGATACAGACGAGGAGGAAATGGAGGAAACTCCCGAGCCGACGGCAACGCCTTCGGCGGATGAAACTGAAATGCAGCCGCCCGAAAGCAGTGAAACAGACGAGGACGACCCCGACGCTTCGCAGGGAATAAGCGGACTTCCGGGCGCGGCGGGCGGAACGGGCTTTACAGGCTCAAAATTCCCCGATTGCAGGGGACACTGGGCGGAGAAAATAATAATTGAATGTACTGATAAAAAATATCTGGACGGCTATGACGACGGCAGCTTCAGACCTGATAATCCCGTAAGCGCCGCAGAATTTGCCAAGATATATAGCGCGTGGAAAGGAAGCTTTTATCAGATTACAAGCGGATACTGGGCGACTCCGTATATACGTCTTTTGCTTGACAGCGGTATGTTTGAAAATGATGATTACAGGGATTACGAGGAAAAAATGACGAGAGAGAAGGTCGCAAAAGCGATTATAAACAGTCTCAAGGGTGAATATTTCCCGTCCAATCTTCAAAAATATTATGAGATTATTCCCGACTGCGACCGCATAGACGAGGCGTATAAGGACTACGCCGTTAAAGCGTATATATCGGGCATAATGTCAGGCGACGAGGACGGCTCGTTTAAGCCCGACAGCTATGTCACAAGAGCTGAAATACTAAGCATTATTGACAGAGCGATACATACGGATAAGCGCGTTATACCGGAGAGCGTGAAAAACGCAAAAGGCGGTGAAGCGCAGACAAACACATACTATACAGCCGCAGTGCAGGTGAGAAAATCAACAAACGGAAATACAATGAATTACCGTCTGCTTTCGGGAAATGCCAGATATATGGAAAGCGACGACGCATCGTCGGGACTGAGGCTGTCAGAGGAATTTCAGGGGGCGCAGGGCTTTGCGTTTCTTATGAGATTTGACCTTTCAGATATATTAAAGCGCGAGGAAGAGCTTCAGTCGGTAAAAATTGCGTTAAAGCGCGCGGGCGGCGGAGATATGGACATGGGACTGTTTATGTACGATACTCCGATAAGTGATACCGACTGGAACGGCAGCGATTACTGCAAGGTGGTAAACGGCGCTTGCGTGGCGGGAGACAACAAGGCGGGATATAATGCGGTTGTCGATAATATTTCGTCAATTCTTCCGACGTGGGGAAATATCGACGGAGCCGTTCCGCAGGAGAAGAAAACTCAGCCGTTTTCACAGGCTAAATGCGTAAATGACAGGTATGAGTTTGAGCTTGATATCAAAGAGCTTAAAAAGCATGCCGATGAAAACAATATCGTTGAATTTTTTGCAACGACCGTCAATTATGACCGCTACGGAACAGAGCAGGACAATAAGCCAAAATGCTTTGTTGCTGGCAGTGATGCGCCGAGCCTTTATTGTACTTATAATACAGGCGAAGAAGCGTCGTCTGTTGTGACGCTTCTTGCCGATACCGCATTAGTTGAAGGAGGTATGCTTAATATTCTCGGAACAGGCGCGGACGCGTATATAGAGAATTTCAGAACAGAACAGAAGATTACGTTTAATTTTAAAGCAGACATGGCGGGGAAATATAAAATGACGGTATACTACTCCGCAAATATCAATTCGGGCGGAGGAAC
>CATJNN010000135.1 GCA_949742185.1 uncultured Clostridia bacterium
ATACCGCTGAAAACGGCGTTCCCGCTTTTAACGCTTATAACTAATTTTTTGGGAGCAGTTTTAATAGGAGTTGTTGTCGGAGCCGCCTCTGCGCGTTCCGACATGTCTCCGTATTTTTTGCTGTTCTGGAAGACCGGAGTGTGCGGCGGATTCACGACGTTTTCGGCTTTCTCGCTAGAGGCTGTGGGACTTTTTGAAAGCGGGCGCTTTTTTGGGGGAATTACATATGTGTCAGCAAGTTTTGCGCTGTGTTTTCTTGGAGTTGTAGCTGGAAGATATGCGGCGCGGTTTATATTTTAAATGGAGATTAATATGAAAGTAAGAAAATATACGAATGAGGATTTGCCGCAGATGACGGATATATGGAACGATATAGTTGAGCAGGGAATTGCTTTTCCGCAGGATGTTCTGCTCGGGGAAGACGGCGAAGAATTTTTTGCGGGGCAAACATATTGCGGCGTTGCCGATGGGAACGGAGAAATTGCGGGATTGTACATACTTCATCCAAATAATGTCGGCAGGTGCGGTCATATTTGTAACGCCAGTTATGCGGTCAAAAACGGAATGCGCGGTATGCATATAGGCGAGGCGTTGGTTTGCGACTGCATGGTGAGAGCGAAAGAGTCGGGATTTAAAATTTTGCAGTTTAACGCTGTTGTGAAAACAAACATAGCCGCGCGGCGTTTATATGAAAAACTCGGTTTTGTACCGCTCGGAGTGATACCGGATGGTTTTAGAATGAAAAGCGGCGAATATGAGGATATTATATCTTATTATAAAACGCTGTAGTGTATAATTATGGGTTTACAGTGTTTTTAGCGGTATGCTGCAAAACAGCGGAAGGCTGTGGTTTTCAAAAAAATTACGCAGCGGATATAGATTTTCGGTTGGTGTTTATCAACTTGTCAACTATAATATACGCCGACAAACGTATAGATTTTATTTAATGCACAGCATATGTGGGATAAAAAGCAATTTTTAGCCTTGACAAATTTTTTCTGCCGTGTTAAAATAATTATTAAGAACAAAGGTGTTCCAATGTGTATATATTGGGATACCTTTATTTATTAGCTGTGTTTGTTAACAAAGACGGCAAAGCTATGGAGACGTTTAACGTCTCTGTGGATTCCCATTAAATGCGTTTGCGGAGCAAACAGCAAAAAGACGGAGGGGTTCAACGCCCCTACGGATTTTCATTATTATATAATATCTGTATTCCCCAAACAAGGGAAAGGAGAGGTTTGAGATGGCAAAATATACGAAGGAAGATATAATGACGCTTATTGAGGAAGAGGACATACGATTTATCCGCCTGCAATTTACCGACATTTTTGGATTTGTCAAAAATGTTGCAATAACCCCGTCGCAGATTGAAAAAGCGATGAATAACAGCGTTATATTTGACGGCTCGGCGATTGACGGCTTCGCGCGGATTGAGGAGTCGGACATGTATCTTGTGCCTGACCTTGATTCGTTTGTGGTTTTTCCGTGGCGTCCGCACACGGGGCAGGTTGCGCGGCTTATATGCGATGTTATTCGTCCGGACGGAACAGAGTACGAAGGTAATCCGCGGTATGTTTTAAAACGCGAGCTGGAGAAAGCGAGAAAGCTTGGGTTTGAGTTTAACGTCGGACCCGAGTGCGAGTTTTTTCTGTTTAACACGGATGAAAGAGGTGAACCCGTTTTAGAGCTTAACGACAGGGGGGGCTATTTTGACGTCGCTCCGATTGACAACGGCGAAAATTGCCGTAGAGAAATATGCATGACGCTTGAAGATATGGGATATGAGATTGAAACGTCGCATCATGAGGTGGCTAACGGTCAGCATGAGATTGATTTTAAATATGATGAGGCTCTTTTAACAGCCGACCGAATTATGACGTTTAAAATGGTGGTTAAAACTATTGCAAAGAGAAACGGGCTGCACGCGACGTTTATGCCTAAACCTCTGTATGGAGTGAACGGCTCGGGAATGCATATTAATATGTCGCTTTTCAGAAACGGAAAAAATGTGTTTGCCGACGAGAAAGACCCGCAGAGGCTGTCGGATACGGCGTATCATTTTATAGCGGGTATTCTAAAATATGCGAGGGAGATGGCGTGCATAACAAACCCAACGGTTAATTCATATAAACGGATAATACCAGGATATGAAGCGCCGAATTATATTGCATGGTCGGAGGGGAACAGAAGCCTGCTTCTGAGAATTCCGTCCGAGAGGGGCGACCGTACAAGAATAGAGCTGCGTTCGCCTGACGCGACTGCAAATCCGTATCTTGCGCTTGCGGCATGCCTTAAAGCCGGACTTTACGGTGTTGAGAAAGAGCTTGTTCCGCCGCCAAGCACAGATTTGAACTTATTAAATCTTACTCAGGCAGAACGCGATATTATGGGGATAAAAAATCTGCCAATAAGTCTGAGAGAGGCGACCGCAATCGCCGAGAAATCTGATTTTGTGCGCGAGCTTTTGGGAGTCGGGCTTATGCGCACATATCTTGAGGCTAAAAACGACGAATATGAGCGGTATAGAACAAAGGTAAGCTCATGGGAGGTTGAGGAGTATCTGCTTCGATACTAAATGAAATCTTTGCGCTGATGAAACGAGGTGACAGACTATGGCAGACAGCGAGATAATTCTTGCGTTTTCCAAAGAAGAGGTCACAGAGAGAATAGTGAAAATGCTCGGCGCTGGCGGGCTGCATGTGCGCGGAATATGCCGGTCTGCCGCTGAGGCTTTGCGAATGGCGGCTGATGTGAAGAGGTCGATTATTATAACGGGATTTAAGCTGCCGGACATGACAGCCGAGCAGATGTTCTCAGAGCTGCCGCCCGATATTGGTATGATTGTTATAGCCAAGGGACAACAGCGGGAGCTTATAGCGGACGACGATATTGTGTTTATGCCTCTGCCCGTGAGCAAGGATGAGTTGTGCCGGACTGTTCGTATGGCGGCAGGCAGACTTTCCGGCGGATGGAAAAAACACCCGCGTCCGGTTCGCACTGAAGAGGAAAAGAAAATAGTTGAGCAGGCAAAAGCCTTTTTGATGGAAGAACATATGATGAGCGAGATGCAGGCGCATCGGTTCATACAGAAGCAGAGTATGGATAACGGACTTAGATTTATAGATATGGCGCGCAGAATTGCAGAGCAGGATGATTAGAAAAGAGGAAAGCTGATGAAGTTTACAAAAATGCAGGGGGCTGGTAACGACTATGTGTATGTTAACTGCTTTGAGGAAAAAGTTGAAAATGCCGGCGAGGCGGCTAAATTTATTTCAGACAGACATTTCGGAATAGGCTCTGACGGACTTGTGCTGATATGTCCGTCTGATATTGCGGATTTTCGCATGGAAATGTATAATGCGGATGGCACGCAGGCCGAGATGTGCGGCAACGCGTCGCGCTGCGTGGGCAAATATGTGCATGACCGCGGGCTGACTGATAAAACCACGGTGACGCTTGAGACGCTTGCTGGGATAAAAATATTGGAGCTTCATTTGGGAAGCGGCGGCGATGTTGAAACGGTGACTGTGAATATGGGCGCGCCGCAGCTTACGCCGTCGGAAATACCGGTAAACGCGGAGGGCGACAGCTTTATAGACCGCGAGGTAACGGTGGATGGGAAAGCATACAAGGTCACGTGTGTATCCATGGGCAATCCGCATGCGGTCACGCTGGTGGACAGCGTGGACGCTATTGAGATAGAGAAAATAGGACCGAAGTTTGAAAATCATGAGATTTTCCCTGCCCGCACCAACACGGAGTTTATAGAGCTGGTTGACAAGAACACTATAAAAATGCGCGTTTGGGAGCGCGGAGCGGGCGAAACGCTTGCCTGCGGAACGGGAGCGTGCGGAGCTATGGCGGCGTGCAATCTGCTAGGACATATAGGCGACGTCGCAAAGGTTGAGCTTATTGGCGGCACGCTGGAGATAAGATGGGACAAAGAGGAAAACAGCGTGTATATGACTGGACCGGCAAAGTTTGTGTTTGACGGCACAATAGAAATTTAGTTTGGGAGGATTTGCAAATGGCAAAAATTAATGATAATTTTTTAAAGCTTCCGGGGAGTTATCTGTTTTCTACGGTAGCTAAAAAAACGCGGGCTTATATGGAAGCGCATCCTGATAAAAAAGTAATAAAAATGAGCATTGGTGACGTTACGCGTCCGATTGTGCCGGCTGTTACGGAGGCTATGCACAAGGCGGTGGACGAGATGGCGACCGCCAAGGGATTTCACGGATACGGGCCTGAGCAGGGATATGATTTTCTGCGCAGCAAGATTGTTGAGAAAGATTATAAGGCGCGCGGCATAAATATAGCTGCGGACGAGGTTTTTGTATCTGACGGAGCTAAATCCGACTGCGGAAATATCGGAGATATTTTCTCGACGGACAATAAAGTTGCTGTTTGCGACCCTGTTTATCCGGTGTATGTGGACACAAACGCTATGGCGGGGCGCGCGGGAGACTTCAAGGGAGAACGCTGGACAAATCTTGTATATATGCCGTGCCTTGAAGAAAACGGGTTTTTACCGGAAATACCTAAAGAAAAGGTTGATATAATTTATCTTTGTTTTCCGAATAATCCAATCGGCGTTGCGGCAACGAAGGAGCAGCTCAAGCCTTGGGTTGATTATGCGCGGGAGAATGGCGCGGTAATTTTATATGACAGCGCGTATGAGGCGTTTATAAGCGACACGGCGGTGCCGCATAGTATTTATGAAATAGAGGGCGCAAAAGAATGTGCGGTTGAGTTCAGAAGCTTTTCAAAAACGGCGGGCTTCACGGGCACTCGCTGTGCATATACAGTTATGCCTCATGAGCTTAAAATTGACGGCACTGAGCTTAACGCGCTTTGGAACAGACGTCAGTGCACAAAATTTAACGGAGTGCCGTATGTTATTCAGAAAGCGGCGGAGGCAGTTTATTCAGAAGAAGGTTACAAGCAGACGCGCGAGTCGATAGCATATTATCTTGAGAACGCGCGGATTATACGCGAAGGCTTGGCGAAGGCAGGGTTTGCGGTGTATGGCGGTGTGAACGCTCCGTATATTTGGACAAAAACTCCGGACGGTTTGGGTTCATGGGAATTTTTCGATAAACTGCTGAAGAACGCGCAGGTTGTCACAACTCCGGGAGCGGGTTTTGGACCGAGCGGCGAGGGATATATACGGCTTACGTCGTTCAACACAAGAGAGGCGACTAAAGAAGCTATTGACAGAATACAAAAATTAGTGTAAAATAGAAAAGTAAATTCAGAGAAACAAAGGCGTTTCAAATTTACCTGTGATTGGGTTAAATTTGTTGCGCCTTTTTGCGTTGCATAATAATGTTAATATAGTAAAAGCTATTTATAAAAATCGGTTGAGTTTGTTTGATTTAAAGCTTTTATAAAATAGGTAGATAAAAATATTTGCGAAAGAATTTAAACATGCTTCGCCTTGTGAAGAAGTTTATTAATTGAGTTGACGCAGGCGACAGCAAAGTTCGGCGGCATCCAATACGCTAATAAAAAATTTTGTTTTTATACGCAAAGGAATATTTGGGAAAATAACGCGTTTCAAAACGCTGTTTTCGCCGCTGTTGGCTAAATATTTTTTTGACACTGATAAATTATTTTTTGTCTAGAAAGCGAGGAAAAAGAAATGGTAAACGGTCTTCCGGAAAAACAAGGTCTATACGATCCGCAGTTTGAGCACGATGCGTGCGGTATTGGGTGTATTGTGAATATTAAGGGTAAGCCGTCGCATGATATTGTGTCGCAGGGGATTGGTATATTAACGCGTCTGGCGCACAGAGGCGGCGTGGGCAGCGAGCCTGACACGGGCGACGGCGCGGGAATACTTTTGCAAATTCCGCATGAGTTTATGAAAAAGGTGTGCCGCAACGAGGGAATTAAGCTGCCGAAAAAGGACGATTACGGCGTGGGCATGTTGTTTTTGTCACCTGATAAGCGTCAGCATGAAAACAGCCTTGAGAAATTTGCGAAGATTATAGAGGAAGAAAATCAGACTGTGCTCGGCGTGCGGTCTGTTCCTGTTTACGAGCCGTGCATAGGGAACGCGGCGCGGGAGGCGCGCCCTTATATCGCGCAGGTGTTTATCGGGAAAAATCCGGAGTTGGATGCGGACGAGTTTGAACGTAAGCTTTATGTTATCGGAAAAAGAGCCGAGCGCGAAATACGCGCCGCAAAAAAAGACCCCGATAACTATTTCTATATTTCAAGCTTATCGACAAAAACTATCGTGTATAAGGGAATGCTTACGCCCGACCAAGTGAGCGAGTTTTATATAGATTTAAAGGACGTTGATATGAAATCGGCAATCGCGCTTGTGCACTCACGATTTTCAACAAACACTTTTCCGAGCTGGGAGCGGGCGCATCCGAACCGCTATCTTATCCATAACGGCGAGATTAACACAATCCGCGGCAATGTGAACTGGGCAAAGGCGCGCGAGGCGATTTTTGAAACGGACGCGTTCGGAGAGGACATAAAGAAAATATATCCCGTTATAAACGAGGACGGCAGCGATTCAGCTATGCTTGATAACTTTGTGCAGTTTTTAACGCTGTCGGGATTTTCGCTTCCGCATGCCGTTATGATGACGATTCCTGAGCCGTGGGAGAAAAACGAGCATATGGATAAGGACAAGCGCGCGTTTTACGAATATAATTCGTGCGTGATGGAACCATGGGACGGACCGGCGGCGATTGCGTTCACCGACGGACAGATTGTCGGCGCGACGCTGGACAGAAACGGTCTGCGTCCGGCGCGGTATTATGTCACCTCGGACGATATGGTTATTCTTTCGAGCGAGGTTGGTGTTGTTGACGTGCCTGAGGAGAAGATTATCCGAAAGGAAAGACTTCATCCGGGCAAGATGCTTTTGATAGATACTAAAAAAGGAAAGATTATTGACGACGAGGTTAAGCGTGCGGAAGCGTCCGCGCATCCGTATGGGGAGTGGATTAAGAAAAATCTTGTGCCGATTGACAAGATAAAAGAGGGAAAAGAGCCTGAAACGTGGCACGATTTAGTAGCGCATCTGCGCGAGGACGCAAGCCGTCATATGTACAAGGACATTCTGAGCAGAACGCTTATCGAGCTTGAGAATATGTTTGTCAACAGGGAGAACGAAACGGAAAACGAGCTTCCGCTTTTGACGCAGGAGAAGGTGTTCGGGTATTCGTGGGAGGACGTGAACGACACGGTGCGTTCTATAGTGGAAAAGGCGGACGACCCGATAAGCGCGATGGGGACGGATATCCCTATTGCGGCGCTTTCGGAAAAGCCGCAGCTGTTATATAACTATTTCAAACAGCTTTTCGCGCAGGTGACAAATCCGCCGATTGACGCTATCCGCGAGAAGGTTGTGACCTCGACGATAACAATGCTGGGCGGAGAGAAAAATCTGCTTTCCGAACGGGAGGAAAACTGCCGCCGTATACGGCTGGAAACGCCGATTTTGACAAATGCCGAGCTTGACAGGCTAAAGTGCGCCGATATGGAAGACTTTCGAGCTATAACTCTCTCTATGCTGTTTAGTGTGGAGCAAAAGAGCGACATGTGCGTCGCGCTTGAAAACATCTTCCGTTCCGCGGATATTGCGATTGAGCAGGGATATAATCTTATAATTTTGTCCGACCGAGGAGTTAGCTCCTTAAAGGCTCCCATTCCCGCGCTTTTAGCGGCTTCGGGACTGCCTCATCATCTGATACGGCAGGGGACGCGTATGAAAGTCAGCATTATTATCGAGTCGGGCGAGCCGAGAGAAGTCCACCACTGCGCCGCTCTTATAGGCTACGGCGTTAACGCGGTTAATCCGTATCTGGCGTATGAAGCGATTGACGCGATGATTGACGAGGGCATATTAAAATATGAAAAGAGTGACGCGCATAACCGCTATCGCGCGGCGATAACAAAGAGCATTGTTAAAATTATGTCCAAAATGGGCATTTCCACTATACAGAGCTATCAGGGAGCGCAGATTTTTGAGGCTCTCGGGATTTCGCAGAGCGTTGTGGACAAGTATTTCACAGGTACGACCACGCGCATAGGAGGAATACGCTTAAAGGATATTGAAAAGGAAGCGCTTTTGCGCCATGCGTGCGCGTTCGACCCTGTGACGGGCGGAGACGCTTTAAAGACAGGCGGAGAGTATAAATGGCGCGTTAAGGGCGAGTATCATATGTTTAACCCCGAGTCTATATATAAGCTGCAAAAGGCGTGCCGCACCGGAGATTATGAGCTTTATAAGGAATATGCGGCTGAGATGGACGCGCATCAGTCGCATCAGTGCACGATACGCGGTATGCTTGATATAAAAACCGTTGATAAGCCGATTGCGATTGACCGCGTGGAGAGCGTGGAGGATATTGTTAAGCGGTTTAAGACGGGCGCTATGTCGTACGGCTCGATAAGTCAGGAGGCGCACGAGTGCCTTGCGATTGCGATGCACCGCTTGGGCGGCAAATCGAACAGCGGCGAGGGCGGCGAGATTAAAGAGAGATATACGCCCGACGAGAACGGGGACTCGCGGTGCAGCGCGATTAAGCAGGTTGCTTCGGGGCGATTTGGCGTACACATAGACTACTTGCAGCACGCAAAGGAAATTCAGATAAAAATGGCGCAGGGCGCGAAACCCGGAGAGGGCGGACATCTGCCGGGAGGCAAAGTGTATCCGTGGATTGCGCACGCGCGGCATTCAACGCCGGGCGTGGGGCTTATTTCCCCGCCGCCGCATCATGATATATATTCGATTGAGGACTTGGCGCAGCTTATTCACGACCTTAAAAATGCGAACCGAGATGCGCGCGTTACGGTTAAGCTTGTGTCCGAGGCGGGCGTCGGTACAATCGCGGTAGGCGTGGCTAAGGGACGCGCGGACGTAATCCTCGTCAGCGGTTACGACGGCGGCACCGGCGCGGCACCGAAAAGCGGCATACGTCACGCGGGACTTCCGTGGGAGCTGGGCGTTGCGGAAACGCATCAGGCGCTTTTGATGAATAATCTGCGCAACCGCGTTGTCATTGAGACGGATGGAAAGCTTCTGACAGGGCGCGACGTGGCTGTGGCG
>CATJNN010000136.1 GCA_949742185.1 uncultured Clostridia bacterium
ATATACGTTACGCTAAGGAAAAGGGGTGCTTACTTACAGGCACTGAGGATCCTGCGGTTGACAGAATTAACGTTGTGGATAATGATATATTTGTTTGGTGACGGCTTTTTGAAAGGATACTGGTATGGAATTATGGTATACAGAAGAACACTCCTCTGGAGCAAGGTTTTCAATAAAAATAAATAAGCAGTTGTATTCGGATAAGAGTGAATTTCAGCAAATTGACGTGATGGAAACCGAAGAATTTGGAAAAGTTCTCACGCTTGACGGTTTTATGATGCTTACAGAAAGAGACGAGTTTATATATCATGAAATGATTGTTCATGTACCGATGGCGGTAAATCCCAATATTAAAAACGTGCTTGTAATCGGCGCGGGAGACGGCGGAGTTGTGCGTGAACTTACGCGGTATAAGTCTGTCGAGACCATAGATATGGCGGAGATTGATAAAAAAGTTGTTGACGTATGCCGTAAGTATCTTCCACAGACTGCATGTTCACTTGACGACTCGCGGGTTAATATTCATTATGACGACGGACTGCGCTATATACGCCGCAAGGAAAATGAATATGATTTAATAATAGTAGATTCCACTGATCCTTTTGGTCCTGGCGAGGGGCTTTTTACAAAAGAGTTTTACGGAAACTGTTATAAAGCCTTGAAAGACGACGGGATTCTTATAAATCAGCACGAGAGTCCGTATTATGAAGCATATGCCGAGTCTATGAAACGGGCGCACAGTCGAATAATATCGTTTTTTCCGATTACGCGGGTTTATCAGGCGCATATTCCAACATATCCGTCTGGAATGTGGATGTTTGGATTTGCTTCAAAAAAATATGACCCTATGAAATTTGACGTTCAGGCGTGGAATAGTCTGGGGATAAAGACAAAATATTATAATACTGAACTTCACAAAGGCTGTTTTGCCTTGCCTAATTATGTAAAGGAATTATTAGAGAATGATGAATAAAAATATTGAAACTTTCTTGGGATGCGACTGCGAATATAAAGACGCTAAAGTAATTGTGTTCGGCGCTCCGTTTGATTCTACAACCTCTTTCCGACCGGGGACGCGTTTTGCAAGCGGTACAATGCGCCGCGAGTCATATGGATTGGAGATGTATAGTCCGTATCAGAATAAAGATATGGAGGAAGTTTTTGCTTTTGACAGCGGCGATTTGGAATTATGTTTTGGAGACGTTAACAGCGCGCTTTCAGATATTGAAGCGCGAACGGCTGAAATACTTGAAGACAATAAAATACCGATGATGATTGGAGGAGAACATTTGGTAACGCTCGGAGCTGTACGAGCCGCAGCAAAAAAACATTCCGATTTGCATATCATCCATTTTGACGCGCATACTGATTTGAGAGACGATTATCTCGGTCAACGGTTTTCGCATGCTACAGTTATGCGCCGTATATGGGATATTGTTGGTGACGGAAGAATTTTTCAGTTTGGGATAAGGTCTGGAGACCGTTTGGAATTTTTATGGGCGCAAAATCATGTGTTTATGAATAAATTTAATTTTTCGGCCATAGATAAGATAGTAGGACAGCTTGAGGGAAAGCCGGTGTATTTTTCGATTGACCTTGACGTGCTTGACCCGTCTGTATTCCCGGGAACCGGTACGCCGGAGGCCGGGGGCGTTTCCTTTATGGAGCTTTTAGAAGCGGTTTTAAAAATATCAAAGCTCAATATTGTTGCTTGCGATATAAACGAACTTTGTCCGGTATATGACCAAAGCGGCGCGTCCACGGCTGTGGCGTGCAAGGTTATGCGTGAATTGATTTTGGCTTTATCGTAGGGGGGATTTGTGATGCGGTTGTCCGGCGCAAAAATAGGTCGGAAATATATTGTTACCGATGTAAGGCTTCCGGAAGAGCTTACTCGTCGTCTTGAAGTGCTTGGATTGACGCGGGGAGTCGGCGTGTCGGTTATGGAGATGAAAAAACGCGGAGCAATGGTTATAAAATTTCGCAACACGCGCTTCGCAATAGGGCGGCAGGCGGCCGACGGTATTTTTGTAGGAGGACAAAATGAGCGATAACATTAACGTAGCGTTTATAGGCAATCCGAATTGTGGCAAAACGACGCTTTTTAACGCATATACCGGAGCGAAGCTTAAAGTTGCGAACTGGCCGGGGGTTACGGTTGAAAAAAAAGAAGGAATATCTTCTTTCGGCGGAAAGCAGTATAAAATGGTTGATTTGCCTGGTATATATAGTCTTACCTCATATACAATGGAGGAAAAAGTATCGCGTGAATATATTATGAGCGGAGAGGCGGATGTTGTAGTTGACGTGGGTGATGTGTCCGCATTGGAAAGAAATTTGTATCTGACGCTTCAGCTTATTGAGCTTGGAAAACCTATGGTGCTTGCGCTTAATATGATGGACATTGCTAAAGAACGAGGTATGCGGATTAACGTTAAGCGATTGTCTGAACTTCTTCAAATACCCGTAGTTCCCGTGTCTGCTCGTAAAAGAATCGGACTAAAGGACGTTATGGAGGCTGTACGCTGTCAGACGAGAAAGGTGCAGAGTGTATCTGCAAAAAATGATTTTTATTCAGCCGATATCTCTGAAAAACTTGAGTTTATGACTGCATATTTCAAGCAGAGGTATCCTGAAACGAAAAATCCCCAATGGTATGCTCTTAAAATAATGGAAAATGATGAAAAGGTGATGAATGAATATCCGATTGATACAGCAGGTATTCTTGATGTGGATTATGAAAAAGAGATAATCCGTGAAAAATATGATTTTATAGAACATGTTGTCAGTCAAGTTACAGAGAAGAAGCAGGAAAGAGATGATTTTACGGATAGGGTTGATAAAGTACTGACTCACCGTATTTTTGCAATACCGATTTTTCTGGTTATTATGGCGGCTGTGTTTTTTTTAACATTTACTTTCGGAGACTTTTTGAAAGGCGGATTTGAGTATGCGTTGGACTTTTTCAGCGGTTTAGCGCGAACGGCTATGCAATCGGTCGGCGTAAACGACGTGCTGATATCTTTAACTGTAGACGGGATTATTGCCGGAGTTGGAGGAATACTGACATTTTTGCCAAACATTATAATTTTGTTTTTTGCTCTGGCAATATTGGAGGACAGCGGATATATGTCACGGGCGGCATATATAATGGACGATATTATGCGTAAAATGGGACTCTCGGGAAGAGCGTTTATTCCTATGATATTAGGTTTAGGATGCAGTGTGCCGGCAATTATGGCTTCGCGCACGCTGGAAAATAGACGGGACCGTCTGCGCACAATTTTAATAACGCCATTTATGTCATGCAGCGCTCGGTTGCCGATTTATATTCTATTTTCTTCGGCTTTTTTTGGAGAATATGCTATGATAGCAGCATATTCTATGTATTTAATAAGCATTGCCGTCGCGCTTTTAATGGCGTTTTTAATTGGAAAGGCAAGCGGGACAAATGAAAACAGCACGCTTTTGATTGAGCTTCCTGATTATAAACAGCCTAACGGGAGAACTGTCTTTATTTATGTGTGGGATAAGGTAAAGGATTACCTTACTCGCGCAGGAACAATAATTTTTGTTGCGTCAATTATAATGTGGTTTGTTATGAATTTTGGGATGAACGGGCTTACGGATAATATGTCAGAAAGCTTCGGCGCGATGCTTGGTCATGTATTGGTGCCTATATTTGCCCCCGCAGGGCTGGGATATTGGCAGATAATACTTGCTCTTATTTCCGGAATTGCGGCTAAAGAAGTTGTTGTATCCAGTATGAGCGTTTTGCTTGGCATTTCAAATGTCAGCTCGGCGGCGGGGATGGCGGATATGTCCGCTGTGCTCGGACAAATGGGGTTTGGAACGTTAAACGCTTATGCGTTTATGGTTTTCTGTCTTTTATATGTTCCGTGTATAGCTACGGTTGCAACTATAGGCAGGGAAACACGTTCGTTTAAATGGGCTGCATTTTCGGTTGTTATGCAGCTTGCCGTAGCATGGATTGCCGCTGTTTTGATTTTTCAAATTGGCAGTTTATTTATAGGTTAACAGGAGAGATATATGAGAGGGCTTTATATACACATCCCTTTTTGTCTGCAAAAATGTAAATACTGCGATTTTGTATCGTTTGCAGGCTGCGAATATGATAAATATATGGACATGCTGTTCTGTGAAATGACCGAATATCGCGGTGAAGCGATTGATACGGTGTTTATCGGCGGAGGGACGCCCACGGGGTTAAGTGTTTCGCTTTTGGAAAAGCTGTTTAAAAATATACGTCAGGTGTTTTGTCTTGATAAAGACTGTGAGTTTTCAATAGAATGTAATCCGAAAACTATTGATGACGATAAGGCTAAATGTATGTCTGAGGGTGGCGTAAACCGTGTCAGCGTCGGCGTGCAGTCGTTTAACGACGATGAACTTAAGCGGCTTGGACGTATACACACGGCAAAAGATGCGTATAATACCATTAATATTCTTAAAAAGAATAATTTGCATAATATAAATATTGATATTATGTCTGCGCTTCCTAAACAGACTATATCTGCATTTATGAGTTCTCTTGACAAAGCAGCAGCGGTAGGAGCAGAGCATATTTCCTGTTATAGTCTTATTATTGAAGAGGGAACCCCATTTTATGAGATGAATAAGAAGGGCGGGCTTTTTTTGCCGGACGAAGATGCAGACAGGGCTATGTACGAATATGCATGTGATTTTTTGCAAAGGAAAGGTTTTGCTCAGTATGAAATTTCTAATTTTGCAAAAAACGGAAGACAGTGCCGTCATAATTTGAAATATTGGAATTGCGAGGAGTATATAGGAATAGGGCTTGCGGCTCATTCTTATATGGATGGAAAAAGGTTTTATAATACTGCTAATTTGAATCAGTATATAGACGGAAATTTCCATACTGATGATTGTTTGGTTTTAAGTGAAAAGGATAAAATTGAAGAATTTATGATAATGGGGTTAAGAAAAACCTGCGGCATAAGCGAAAATGAATTTTTGCAGCGTTTTGGACAAAGCATAGATGAAGTTTATGGGGATATAATAGAAAAATTTATTGTCTCGGGGCATATGATTCATGACTGTGGATATTATAGGCTTTCTGAAAAAGCGGTAAACGTCAGCAACAGAGTTTTATGCGAATTTTGTTGAAATGAGTTTCCCTGTGACAAAGCAAAGCATTTGATATAAATTGTGAATATTTTGTAAAAATCAATATTGCCTATTGACTTTTTTTACAATAGGTGGTATTTTATTATTGTGATTATTAGCACTCAATAATTATGAGTGCTAATAATACGAAAGAGGAGTGAGTATTGTGGAATTAAACGAAAGAAAAAGAAAAATTCTGCAAACCATTATTGAAGAATATATAGGCACAGCAGAGCCTGTTGGTTCAAGAGCTATTTCAAAACGCAGCGATATGGAGCTGTCTAGTGCAACTATACGCAATGAAATGGCGGACCTTGAAGATATGGGATATTTAATTCAGCCGCATACTTCGGCGGGGCGAGTGCCGACTGACGTTGGATACAGATTTTATGTTGATTCGCTTATGCAACGTTATAAGATTAGCATGGAAGCTATAGCTCGTATGCAGCGTGAGCTGGAAAACCGTGTAAATCAGCTTGATATGCTTATAAAAAAAGCAAGCGTAATAACGTCTGCGCTGACAAATTACACAACAGTCGTATCCACTCCTAAATTGAATAGTGCAATAATCAAGAAAATTGATTTAGTTATGCTCGGCGGTCAAAGCGTTATGCTGATTGTAGTCACGAAGACAGGAATTGTTCGTAACCGTGTTATAAATATTGATATATCTGCTTCTGAGCTTGAACAGCTTACAGGAATATTGAACAGCCGGCTGTGTGACTTGACGGCGGACGAAATAAGTTATGCAAGACTTGAGATTTTGCAGAAAGAAATAGAACAGAGACTTTGCATTGAGCCTAATATTTTGATTAATATTTTAAATTTTGTATATGAAACTATAGGACTTTTGGATACTACAGAGGTTTATGTTGACAATGTTCAGTCGATTTTCGATTATCCGGAATACAGAGACGTCGGAAAGGCGAGAGAAATACTGAATTTCTTGGGGGACAAGAAAAGCGTGCAGACGCTCATAGGTTCCGGTAGGGACGACAGAGATATTCAAATTGTTATAGGAAATGAAAATCCCTTTGAGGAGCTTCGCGATTGCAGTCTTGTAACGGTAAACTATTCTGTTGGCGGAAAACCGATTGGAAAACTCGGCGTGATAGGACCTAAACGCATGAATTATGCAAAGGTGGTTTCAAGCCTTGATTGTATATCTGAAAATATAAATAAAATCCTCTATGAGATTTACACAGGGGAACAGGGAGAAAGCGAGTGATGGATTTGTCTAAAGAAAATATGGATACAGCTTCCGAAGAGACTGTTGTTGCTGCGGAGGAGGAATGTGCGGAGCAGGATACGGAAACGCTGAAAAAGCAGAATGAAGAACTGGAAGATAAATATATGCGTTTGGCGGCTGAGTATGATAACTATCAGAAACGCACACAGCGGGAAAAAGACGCGCTTTATGCCGACGCGGTTATTGATACGGCGGCGCAGATTTTGTCTGTTCAGGATAATTTGGACCGCGCGCTTGCGGTTGAAATTGAAGGCGAAGAAGCTAAACGTGTACTTGAGGGCATTCAGATGGTTTCAAAACAGCTTAAAGATATTTTGAGTAAAATGCAGATTACAGAAATAGAAGCTGAGGGAAAGCCGTTTGACCCCAATTATCACAACGCGGTTATGCATGTCGATGATGACAGCGTTGGAGAAAATACGGTTGTTGAGGAGCTTATGAAAGGCTACATATACAAAGACAGCCGAGTTGTTCGACACAGTATGGTTAAAGTTGCAAATTAATAAGGAGGAATATATAAAATGGGAAAGATTATTGGTATAGACTTAGGTACGACAAATTCATGCGTAGCTGTTATGGAGGGCGGTAACCCAACGGTTATTCCAAATTCCGAGGGCGCGCGCACGACGCCGTCTGTAGTAGCATTCCAGAAAGACGGCGAAAGAATTGTCGGTCAGATTGCAAAGAGACAGGCTGTAACAAACGCGGACAGAACAATCATGTCGATTAAGCGTCATATGGGCAGCGATTATAAGGTTAATATAGACGATAAGGCATACACGCCGCAGGAAATCTCGGCAATGACTTTAACGAAGCTTAAAAATGACGCTGAGGCATATCTTGGGGAAACAGTAACACAGGCTGTTATCACTGTTCCGGCATATTTTTCGGATTCACAGAGACAGGCATCTAAAGATGCAGGCAAAATTGCTGGTCTTGAGGTTCTCCGTATTATAAACGAGCCGACAGCCGCCGCTCTTGCATACGGAATGAACGACACTGACCAAAAGGTTATGGTATACGACCTCGGCGGCGGCACGTTCGACGTATCTATTCTTGAAATCGGCGACGGTGTGTTTGAAGTGCTTTCAACAAACGGCGACACGCATCTCGGCGGCGACGACTTTGACCAGAGAATTATGGATTACCTTGTTTCGGAATTTAAGAAAGAAACAGGTGTTGATTTGACAAGCGATAAAATGGCTATGCAGAGACTTAAAGAAGCCGCGGAAAAGTCAAAAATTGAGCTTTCCGGCATGACGACCTCAAATATTAATCTGCCGTTTATTACTGCTGACGCTACAGGACCTAAGCACCTTGATATTACGCTCACCAAAGCAAAATTTGACGAGCTGACTTCAGATTTGGTTGACAAAACTATTACCTGCATCAGAAACGCTATGGGAGACGCGGGTTTAAGCGCGGGAGATATTAACAAGGTACTGCTTGTAGGCGGTTCTTCAAGAATTCCGGCAGTTCAGGAAGCGGTTAAAAAAGAAATGCAGCAGGAACCTCATAAGGGAATTAATCCCGACGAGTGCGTTGCTGTAGGCGCGGCTGTGCAAGCCGGAGTGCTTGGCGGCGATGTAAAAGATTTGCTTTTGCTGGACGTTACTCCGTTGTCTCTTGGTATTGAAACTATGGGCGGCGTATGCACAAAGCTTATTGAGAGAAATACAACAATTCCGACAAAGAAATCTCAGATATTCTCAACCGCGGCGGACGGTCAGACGAGCGTTGAGGTTCATGTTTTGCAGGGCGAGCGTGAGATGGCTCAGTACAATAAAACTCTCGGAAGATTTAATCTTACGGGTATTGCCCCGGCGCCGCGCGGCGTTCCGCAGATTGAAGTTACTTTTGATATAGACGCAAACGGTATTGTTAAGGTGTCGGCAAAGGATATGGGCACAGGCAACGAGCAGAAAATCACCATTACTTCGTCAACAAATCTCAGCGACGAGGATATAGACAAGGCGGTTAAGGAAGCTGAGAAGTATGCGGAAGAGGACAAAAAACGCAAGGAAGAGGTTGAAGTTCGCAATAATGCCGAACAGCTTGTATATCAGTCAGAGAAGACTTTGGGAGAAATCGGAGATAAGATTGACGCGGCTGACAAAGACGGCGTTCAGACAGAAATTGAAAAAGTGAAAGAAGCTTTGAAAGGTACGGATTCGGAAGCTATTAAAGCGGCAACAGAGGAGCTTTCAAAAAAATTTTATGCGGTAAGCGAAAAACTGTATCAACAAGCGGCTCCGCAGGGCGAACCTCAGCAGCAGGCGGGAGCTGACGCTGCACAGGGTGCGGATAATGTGTATGATGCGGACTACAGAGAAGTAGACAACGACGATAATAAATAATAGTCTATAAACACAGGCAAAAGGCTTTTGTCATCGGATGGCAAAAGCCTTTTGAGTATATCGTAAAACCGCACACAAAATATGGTGTTTTATTCTGAATTTATGTGCATTTGGGCGAAAAATTATTGGTTTACAAACGCTTTAAGTTTTAGTATAATAAAGGGAGATAAGTAGGTGATTGTAATTGGCAGATAAAAGAGATTATTATGAGGTTCTCGGCATAAGCAAGGGCGCGTCCGACGATGAAATAAAAAAGGCTTATCGTAAGGAAGCGAAAAAATATCATCCGGATTTGCATCCGGGCGATAAAGAATGTGAGACAAAATTTAAGGAAGTCAACGAGGCGTACGAGGTGTTAAGCGATAAGCAGAAGCGTTCGCAATACGACCAGTTCGGACATGCGGGAGTTGACCCGAACTTTGGCGCGGGCGGCGGCGCAGGAGGTTTTGGCGGCTTCGGCGATTTCGGCGACATATTCAGCGATATTTTCGGCGGATTCGGTGGTTTTGGAGGCGGTTCACGCCGCAATGGACCAAAACGGGGCAGAGATATACATTACACCATTGATATTACATTTGAGGAGGCTGCGTTCGGCTGCGCAAAAACTATAAATTTAACTAAGCAGGATACTTGCGACCATTGTCATGGCAGCGGCGCAAAGGCGGGAACGCATGCGGAGACGTGTTCTCAGTGTAACGGTACGGGTCAAGTGCGAACCCAGCAAAGAACTCCGCTTGGTTACATGACAAATATTACGACATGTCCGAAGTGCGGAGGAAAAGGAAAAACAATTAAAGAACCGTGTCCGGATTGCCGCGGAACAGGAAAAGTTCGAAAAAATAAAACGCTTGAAATAAAAATCATAGCGGGAATTGACAACGGACAGACCATGCAGGTTTCTGGACAGGGGGAGCCCGGCGATAACGGCGGTCCGAGCGGAGATTTGCTTGTTACGGTGCGCGTTAAGAAACATGATATTTTCCGCCGCGAGGGCGCAAATGTTTATGTTGATATGCCGATAACATTTGTACAGGCGGCGCTTGGCGCAACTCTTAAGGTACCCACGCTTGACGGAGTTGTGGAATATGATATTTCTGAAGGAACACAGACAGGAAGCGTATTTCGTCTGCGAGGAAAAGGTATTCCGTTTGTGCGCGGAAAAGGACGCGGCGATGAATATGTTGTGGTAAGCGTTGAGGTGCCCAAAAATTTAACGTCAAAGCAAAAGGAGATTCTTAAAGAGTTTGACAGCAATTCAGAGGTTCGTAATTATAAACAGCAGAAAAGTTTTTTAGATAAAATGAAAGGCTTCTTTAAATAGAAAATAATAGCTTTATTAAATAAACGGGAGGAACACAAATGAAACCAAATATCTATAGGTTTTCGGAGATGACCGCTCAGGAGCTGGATAAGGTTATGCGCCGTGCGGAGCTTGATATAACCGAGCAGATGAAAGTTGCAAAAGAAGTGTCGGACGATATTCGCGCTCGCGGGGACGCGGCAGTTTTAGAATATACGGAAAAGTTTGACCGTGTTCGGCTTGGGGCTTCACAGATGAAGGTTACCGCGCAGGAAATCGAAGACGGCTATAACCGTTGTTCCGCGGATGTCCGCGAGGCTATTGAATATGCGTATAAGAATATATATGATTTTCATGAAAAACAGCTTCCGGAGGAAATGTGGTTTACTATGGTTGACGAGGGGTTAATGGTCGGCGAAAAAACCACTCCTATTGTTGACGTTTGCTTATATGTTCCTCATGGCAAAGGAAGTTTTCCGTCGGTGTTATGTATGCTCGGAATACCTGCCGTCGTTGCAAAGGTTCCGAAAATTGTTGTGGTAACGCCCCCGAATGAGCGCGGAGAGGTAGACGACGCGATTCTTGCGGCAGCTAAGATTATTGGGATAACTGAGATTTATAAAGTGGGCGGTATTCAGGCGGTTGCGGCTGTTGCGTATGGTACGGAGACAATACCGAAATGTCATAAAATTATTGGTCCGGGAAATAGTTATGCTACTGCGGCAAAGCGCGTGCTTGCAAGCTATATCGACGCAGGACTTCCGGCGGGACCGAGCGAGGTTATAATTCTTGCGGACGAGAATGCAGACCCTGAAAAAGCTGCGCGCGATTGGATGATCGAGGCGGAACACGGACCCGACAGCGCCGCGCTTTTAGTGACGCACTCGAAGGAGCTTGCGGATAAGGCTATAGAAATTATGAACAAGCAGCTTGACAAACTATCCGCAAAACGCCGTGAATTTATTGAAATAAATTATACTACATACGGCGGAGTGATTTTAACTGATAGCTTAGAGGAGTCGATACAATTTGTGAACGACTATGCGCCGGAGCATATGGAGGTAATGACTAAAAATCCGTTCGACGTGCTTCCGAAGATAAAAAATGCGGGCGAAATACTGCTTGGAGATTATACACCCGTAACGCTATGCAATTTTGTGCTCGGGCCTAATGCGATTTTGCCGACTGGCGGTTTTGCGAAGACATATTCAAGCGTATCGGTAAATGATTTTCTGAAGCGTTCGTCGGTTGGATACGCATCGAAAGACGGTTTTGAAAAGGTGCGCGGTTATGCGGCTATTTTTGCAGACGTGGAAGGCTTTGAAACGCATTCGCTGGCTGTAAAGGAGAGAAAATAATGAACGAAATCAAGGTTTGCAGGAAAACTACAGAGTCGGAGATGACAGTTATCCTTGACTTTTCACATATTAAACCCGATTACAGAGAATATATTGATACCACTCTGCCGTTTTTAAATCATATGATAGAGCATATCGCGTGGCGCGGAGGATTTAATATCACTGCTAAAGTAAAGCTGGATAAGTTTTTGCTTACGCACGTTATATGCGAGGATTTGGGAATAGCACTCGGCCGCGCCGCGTCAGAGTATATAAAACGTAACCGTGCAAGCGGAGCTATGGGCTATGGAGACGCGGTGGGGATTATTGACGAAGCTCAGGCTCACTGTGCCGTAAGCTTTGAAAGCCGCGCGTATTTTGATATAAACTATCATGGAATAAATGTTCCCGCTCAGGTTGAGGGAATGGACAGCCAAGACCTTGAGACATTTTTGGAGGGTTTTGCACAGGGCGCAGGCTGCACTATGCAGCTCGACCTGACAAGAGGAAAAAACGGTCATCATATTTGGGAGGCGATTTATCGCAGCGTCGGTACTGCGCTGAACCGTGTGTTGAGCTGTGACGATACCCGTAAAAATATGACAAGCGGAGTTGCGGGGCAGATTGACTGGGTTGTGGAATGAAAAATCTACAATATATAAAATATTAGAACAGGGACGCTAAATGTGGTGTCCCTGTTTACACAATGGTGATTAAATGAAGCTGAAAAAATTTCTTGATAAGTACGATACGATTATCTTTGATATGGACGGCGTTATAACAAGCGAACAGAATTATTGGACATGCGCCGCGTTGACGGTGTATGAGTTTTTTCATAGCAGAAAATATTTTGGGGATGAAGATATTGACATCCGGAAGCTTGCCTGTAGAGCGGCGAATATCAGGAATATTGTTTTTTGCGGAGACGCTTTGATTGAAAATCTGAAAAAGCAGGGAATAAACAGTAACTGGGATCTAGCATACGTTATTATTTCCCTGGTGATAATTAATAATACTTTTGATTTTAACGAAATTTTAAGGTGGTTGACTGAAAATACATATTCCGCTATGGATTTATATGATTACGTTGCAAGTCATTTAAAAACCATAAAACAAACAGATTGCTCGCGCAATAGTGATTTCTGGTATAATATCCAAAGTTGTTTTCAGGAATGGTTTTTAGGCGACGAACTGTTTTACGAGACTTATGGAAGAATTCCAATAGAAAAAGGAAAAAATGGACTTATTCATAATGAAAAACCGCTTATATCGCATCAAAAACTAACTTTATTATTTCAGCTTTTGTACAATGACGGTAAGCGTATATGTACGGGCACCGGCAGACCAAGCGAGGAAATTTATCATCCTCTTTGTGAATGGGGAATTTTTAAATATATTGCCAGCGACGGCTTTATAAATTACTCGCATGTACAAAAAGCCGAGAAAAACTTGGGATTAAATTTAACAAAACCTCATCCCTATATGTTTTTAAAAGCTTTGTACGGAGAATATTATCCGGACGAGAATATTTTGAAGGGAAAATATAATAAAGAAAAGATTGGCAGAACACTTATTGTGGGAGATGCCGGCGCGGATATAGGAGCGGCTCATGCTATGGGCGCGGATTTTTGCGCGGTGCTTACCGGAATTTCCGGAGAACATATAAGGCCTTATTTTGAGCAGAATAGGTCGGAATATATTTTAAACAGCGTTGAGGATTTTTTGGAAAGATAGCGCAAAACGTTCACTTAAGTTATTTGCGGAAAGAAAGGCTATGGTGTTTAGTATGATAAAAAAAATAACGGCGCCGCTGACAAAAGACGTTATAAAAGAGCTGAAAGCTGGAGATAGTGTACTTTTATCGGGCGTAATATATACAGCGCGCGATGCTGCGCATGAAAGAATGTGCGTTTGTCGTGAAAAAGGAGACGATTATCCGTTTGATCTGCGCGGTCAGGTTATATATTATGCAGGACCGTGTCCCGCTAAGCCGGGGCGTGTTATAGGTTCGTGCGGCCCCACCACAGCAGGGCGGATGGACGTGTATACGCCGCGTCTTCTGGATGATGGATTAAGCGCTATGATTGGCAAGGGGATGAGAAGCAATGCTGTTATTGACGCTATCAAGCGAAACGGATGCATTTATCTGGGAGCAATAGGCGGCGCGGGGGCGCTGATTGCCGAATGTATAAAAAAATCCGACGTTATTGCATATGATGATTTGGGGACGGAAGCCATACGCCGTCTTGAAGTGGTGGATATGCCGCTTGTTGTTCTTATAGACTGCTTCGGAAATAATCAGTATGAAATAGGGCAAAAAAAATAAAAAAGAGCTTTTGCTCTTTTTTATTTTTATAAGATTTTTACGCATGTATATTAATTGCTGTAATCGTATTTCCGTCTGATTCTTTAAGGCTGACCGTCTTAAACTGACCTCTGATATCATCGTCAGAACGCATAATAACAGTTATATAATTATCGGTTTTTCCTTCATACCAATTTGTTTTGCCATGAACAAGCTGTTCAAACAGCACTTCTGTTGTTTTACCAAGCTGTGATTTGAGAAATTCCATGCGTGATATTGCGGTTAGTTCTGCAATTTTTTTGGCGCGGGCTTCTTTAATCTTAGGGGCTATTTGATTGCCGTATTCTGCCGCCGGAGTTCCGCTTCTCCGGGAATATTGAAAAATATGCGCATCGGCAAAGGCGGTCTCCTTAACAAACTTACAGGTTTGCATGAATTCATCATCAGTTTCGCCGGGAAAGCCAACCATAATATCTGTTGTAATTGCCGCGTCAGGAAAATGTTTTCTTAGTCCGTTTACAATTTGCTTGTATTGCGAGGCGGTATATTTTCTGTTCATTCTCTCTAAAGTAGCGTCGCAGCCGCTTTGAAGCGAAAGATGAAAATGCGGACACAGCTTATGGCAATCTTTAATGTCTTCAATAAATTTATGGTTTAGCGTCATAGGCTCAATAGAGCTTAATCGTATGCGGCGTATTTTATCTATTTTGTTTGCGCGTATCAAAAGCTCGGAAAGCATGGCTTTTCCTATATCTATACCATATGAAGCTATGTGAATTCCAACAAAAACAATTTCTTTAAATCCATTCTCCGCAAGACGCTCAACTTCGCAGAGCACTTCGTCTATCGGGCGGCTTCTGATTGGACCTCTGGCATAGGGAATAATACAGTAGGAACAAAACTGGCTGCATCCCTCCTGAACTTTTATATATGCTCTTGTGCGGTTGTCTGAATAGCTTTGGATATGAAGCTCCTCAAACGAATGATTGTGCATAATATCAGAAACGCCGCATGTCATTTGGTCCGGCAAAAGCTTTTCTGCAAGAGAAACTATATTTTTTCTGTCCTGCGTGCCTAAAATTAAATTCACGCCTTCAATTTTTGCCACGTCTTCAGGCGCAGTCTGCGCATAGCAGCCGGTGACTATAACAATAGAGTTTAAGTTGTTTTTTTTTGCGCGGCGGATAATTTGTCTTGACTTTCTGTCACTCATATTTGTTACCGTGCAGGTGTTTATAACATAAATATCAGCTTCCGAGTCAAAATCTACAGTTTTGTAGCCATTGCTTGTAAACAGCTCTGTCATTGCCTCGGTTTCATATTGGTTCACCTTGCAGCCTAAGGTATAAAAAGCTACTGTTTTCATATGTAATCCTTTCAACATTTGTTTTTAATTACAATAACATAAAATTAATAGTTTCGTCAATAAGTTAAATCTTATATTTTTTTATGCTATACTATATTATAAAAAAATATGAA
>CATJNN010000137.1 GCA_949742185.1 uncultured Clostridia bacterium
ATTCTCTTTACGAAGATTTCTCTTTCGGAAAGAGAAATCTTCATCATCCCCTTTCCTTTGTCTAAAAATTCGGTTTTAATTTATAAAAAGTTGACAACAAAAAGATGTAAAGTTGATGTGCTTTTTTCAATATGATAAAATAATTTTATATAGTATCATTCACAACAAGAAAGGATTGAGAATATGCGAAAAATTAAAAAAATATCAGCGGTTATCGCCGCGCTTCTGGCGGCTCAGATAGCGGCGGCTCCGTTTGCCGGCGCGCTGTCTATGGGAGAAAGCATAAAGCTCGAAACAAACCCTCAGACAACAGCCGAAACCCAAAAACTTATCGACTTAAAACCGCAGACGCTCCGCGCCATGGAAAATTTATCACGCGGCGCAGTGGCGTTTAAAACAGAGAAAAGCGTTATGCTGTCGTGGCGGTGGCTTGGCACAGAAACCGCAGATACAAAATATAATGTCTACAGAAACGGTGAAAAGCTCACGGAAACGCCGGTCTCCAAAACCATGTTTTACGACGTTGCGCCTGTTGACGGAGCGACATATCAGGTTGCCGCGGTGACAGACGGCAAGGAAGGCGAAAAATCTGCTCCCGTATCGGTGTGGGAGAATAACAGCTTAACCGTTCCCATACAGGCTCCCGAGGGTGGAGCCGTTGAGGGCGAAAACTACACATACAGCGCTGGCGACGCAAGCGTAGGCGATTTGGACGGCGACGGCGAATATGAGATTGTGCTCAAATGGGATCCCTCAAATTCCAAAGACTCGGCAAAAGAAGGATTTACCGGTCCATGCGTTATTGACGCGTATAAAATGGACGGAACTCGCATGTGGCGCATTAATATGGGCGCAAACATACGCGCAGGAGCGCACGACACGCAGTTTCTAGTCTATGATTTTGACGGAGACGGCAAAGCCGAGGTTGCCATGCGCACAGCAGACGGCACAACGGCGGCGGACGGCGCTGTTATCGGAGACGCATCCAAAAACTGGGCGGTTTTGAATAACGGAAAGAATCTGCAGGGTCCGCTGTTTTTAACGGTGTTTGAGGGAGCTACAGGCAAAATCCTCGATACGACAGACTACGACCCGCAGACGGGTAATTTAGCAGACTGGGGCGATACATGGGGAAACCGCTCGGAGCGTTATCTTGCAACCGTCGCGTATGTAAACGGTACCAAACCGGACATGGTGTTCGCCCGCGGTTACTACAGCGGAGACGAAGGTAAAGGAAGAACCGTTATCGCAGCTTTTCGCTTTGAAGACGGAAAAATTGTGAAAGACTGGACGTTCGACACAGCGGACGAAGGCAACGGCGGATATATATCTCAAGGCAATCACTCTATGCTCGCGGCTGACGTTGATTTTGACGGCAGCGACGAAATTATTTACGGCGCGCTTGTTGTAGACCACAACGGCAAAGCTCTTTACAGCACCGGCTTAGGACACGGCGACGCTCAGCATACGGGCGATTTAATCCCCAACCGTCCCGGGCTTGAAACTTTTTCAGTGCATGAGCACACGGACGCAAAATACAGCGTTGAAATGCGAGACGCGCGCACAGGCGAATTCATCTTCGGTTTGCCTTGCCTGAACAGCGACATAGGACGCGGCGTATCCGGCGACATTGACCCCGACCACTACGGGGCGGAAAGCTGGGCGGCGGGCAATATGTTCGACAGCGACGGAAACGTTATTGCCGAGAAACAGTCGGTTCCCGAAAACTTCCTTGTATACTGGGACGGCGACCTCGGCAGCGAGCTTCAGGACAACATCAACATAAGCAAATGGAATGCAAAGAAAAACAAAACAGACGTTATTTTCACAGCGGCAGGATGCACGTCAATAAACAGCACAAAATCAAATCCGTCCTTAACAGCCGACCTGTTCGGCGACTGGCGCGAAGAGGTTATGTATCCGACAAAGGACAACGCCGCACTGAAAATTTTCACCACCGATATTCCAACTGCGTATAAAATACCGACGCTTATGCACAACAGTCTGTACCGTCAGTATATAGCGACGCAGAACGTGGCGTATAATCAGCCGGCTCATCTTAGCTATTACCTGGGATTTGATACTGAAACCGTACCTGTTCCCGAAATTACGGTTGGGGAAAACACCAATCCCGATTTAAATAAGAAAACTTGGCATATATCCGAATTAACAGAAACGGCGGGAGTCGCGCTTGTAATCGGTCAGCCGAAAGCGTCTGTAAACGGAAAAATTGTTCGTATTGATAACGCAAGCGACGAAACGGCTCCGTATATTGCCGAAGGCGACAGAACTTTAGTTCCTATCCGCTTTATCTCCGAGGCGTTCGGCGCGTCAGTCAACTGGGACGGTGACGCTCAGCAGATTACGATTGACCTGAAAAACCAGAAAATCGTTATGACCGCGAACGAAAAAAATTATACATTAAACGGCGAAGTAAGAGAACTGGACGTTCCCGCGACAATTAAAAACGACAGAACGTATGTGCCGTTCAGAGCTATTGCGGAGATGTTTGATAAATATGTTCAATATTGGAACGATACCTCGCTTATAACCGCAATCGATTTTAAAACAGGCGATATACCTGCAAACGTTGCGGCAGCGGCATACAACGATATTATTAAAGCTCAGCTTCCCGACCCTGTTGAGGAAAAACCGATTATAGCTTTAGATAAGCTTTATGAAAATCAGGCGGATGTATATGCGGTTGAAGCAAGCGGCAACGACGGTAACGTTGAGATGAACGCTGTGGACGGCGATATGTCAACCCGCTGGTCGGCATACGGTCCGAACACTCTCACTCTTGACTTAAAGAATGAAATTGAAATATCGGGCGTGGCTGTTGCCATGTGGAAAGGCGACGAACGCATATATCCGTTTACGATTGAAGTTTCTTCCGACGGCGAAACATGGACCACGGCGCACGAAAAAACGCAAAACTCCGGAACTACGGACGAAGCCGAGCTCTACAGCTTTAAAGAACCTGTTAAGGCAAGATACGTCCGCTACAACGGCGACGGCTCTACTGCTGAGGGTAAAAATTACTGTCATATATCTGAAATAGTAGTTCTTAAAAAATGATTCTTAAAAAACGAGCCGCTTATGAACGGCTCGTTTTTATCTCTGAAGCAATATCTCATAATGCTTATTTAATTCCGCACATCTCGTTATTCACTATAATTCATAAAGGCAATAAAAATAATCGGGGCGTCAGACCCCGATTATTTTTATTGCTTCATGGATAACACAATTAATAAAATAGCAACGCTGATAAAAAATGCCGCATATTTTTCCGACGTCATCTTTTAGCCATATAATATTTAGAACAAAGCGGTCTCATTTCGTCAGATTTTGTCCATAGCATTACATTCACCATATCCGCGCCGTCCGCCGAAAAATGCAAAGGTTTTACGGTTTTCTCTTCCGCTTTATAAAATACGGTCTTTTGCATTTCAGTGCTTATCAAAACTCCGTCCTTATAAGCCGCAAACACCACGCAGCATTCTCCTTCTTTCGGAGAGGCCGCAACGGCGCTGTTTGCGCTTTCATCATATTCTATAAAATAAACAACAGGAGTTTTTAAAAACTGCGCCGTATATTCAGCCTCGCCCGTCACCTCGGCAGCTTCCGGCTTCCAGCCTGCAAACGCGTATGAATATCGGCTGTCGCTCGGTTTCTCGGGCTCGTCACACTCCGGAACAGTTCCAAAATCAAACAATCCGCTGTAATGCTCTGATAAATCATCGTTTAAAAACCGAATTGTATATTTATTTGCCATCCATCTCGCATAATATACTTTGTCACCCATATCTTTTGCCGTAATTTCCGCAATCGGCTCTCCTGTGAAATCCTCATTCTCATACCAGCCGCCGAAAGTATACCCTGTTTTCTTAGGCTCAGGAAGAATTACGCCTATGCCATAGGTGTAATTCAGCGCTTTTTCGCCCGCTTCTCCGCCGTTCGCATTTAATGTTATACTATATCTCTCCGCCGTCCATTTAGCATAGTATACTTTATCGCCCATGTCTTCTGCCGTAATTTCCGCAATCGGTCCGCCTGTAAAATCCGCGCTTTCATACCAGCCGCCGAAGGCATATCCTGTTTTCTTTGATTCGGGAAGAATCATTCCTATACCGTATATATAAATCATGCTGTCAACAGTATCGCCGCCGTTCGCATTAAACACGATATTATATTCATTCGCAGTCCACTTCGCATAATATGTTTTATCGCCTATGTCTTCAGCGGCTACACTATTTATCGGTTCGCCTGAAAAATTCTCTTTTTCATACCAACCGCCAAACGTATATCCGATTTTTTCTAATACAGGAAGCAAAGCTGAAACTCCATGAGTGTAGGTTATCGCATAAACGCCTGTTTCTTCATCGTTTGTGTTCAATATGACACTATATATGTTGGCTGTCCATTTTGCATAATAAACTTTATCGCCTATATCCTCCGTTGTGATTTTCTCTATCGGCTCGCCTGAAAAATCTGCGCTCTCATACCAACCGCTGAAAGTATATCCTGTTTTTTCAGGTATGGGAACCGCTGTTCCCACGCCGTATGTATAATTTATTATTTTATTATTTAATTTGCCTCCATTTGCATTCAGTATTACTCTGTATTGATTTGCCGTCCATTTTGCGTAATATACCTTGTCTCCGGCGTCATCCGGCGTAATTTCCCCTATCGGTTCCCCTGAAAAATCTGCGTTTTCATACCAGCCGCTAAAGGCATATCCCGTCTTATTTGGCTCCGGAAGAGCGGCGCCTATGCCGCAGGTATATTCCATAATATCTGCATGTTCAAGCTTTCCGCCGTTCGTATTCAGCGTAACGCCGCACACCTCAGGCTCAAGCACAGTCACAGAACACTCCGCGCTGTAGTTTCCGCAGGTCATCGTAATCGTTGCCGTTCCGACTTCTTTAGCTATCGCCATACCATTGTCAAAAGACACAATACCTGTGTCGCTCGAACTCCATATAACAGCGTCGGTCGTATTCGCAGGATAAATTTCCGCTCCAAAATCTATTTTTTTGTATTTGTTGGTTACTAACGACGAAGCACTGAATGAAACCTTTTCCGCATGCACCGACACCGCCTCGTACGCGTTAAGCCTGCCGCCCGATATAATCTTTCCGTTCAAGTTTTCAAGCCTGTCCGCACTGTTCATAAGCTTCTGTATTATTTCCTCCGGCGTCATCTCCGGATGTCTGGCTTTCATAACCGCCGCCGCGCTTGCCACCATGGGGCATGCCATAGACGTGCCGCTGTCTTTAGCGTAAGCGGCAGAGCCGGCGTTATAATATGTGCTGGCTATATCCGTTCCCGGCGCAGCAATATCTACGCTGTTCGCACCGTAATTCGAAAAATCCGATAAACAATCGTTCTCGTCCGTCGACGCTACTGCAATAATATTGCTGCAGTCGCTTGAAGCAGGATATATTGGTTTCACATCATTATCGCCCGCGTCGTTTCCAGCGGCAAAAACAAACAGCGAATCATTGCATTCATTTATTGCCTGCACAATAAACGCTGATTCTGTTTCTCCGCTATAACTGTTGTTCACAACGGGAATACCCATTTTCTGAACGTATTTTATAGCCTGATATATCGCATACGAGCTGCCTTTCCCATTAGCTCCGAGCACTCTGAGCGGCAATATTTTGGCGTTCCGTGCAAGCGACGCCACTCCTTTGCCGTTGTTGGTGGACGCGCTCACAATACCCGCCGCATGAGTACCGTGCCCGCGCTCGTCGGAGGGGTCACTGTCGCCGGCATGAAAATCCCAGCCGTTCACATCGTCAATATATCCGTTTTTATCATCGTCAATTCCGTTTCCGGAAATTTCGCCGGGGTTTTTCCATATATTATCTTTTAAATCGGGATGCGTCATCATAACGCCGCTGTCAATCACCGCAACAACAATTTCAGAGCAGTCTATATCCATATCCCACACAGACTGCGCGCTGATTTTTTCAAGCGCATACTGAACATTATAATAAGTGTCGTTCGGATATGTATTCGCCGTGTATATATAATTCGGCTCCGCGCATTCCACATACGGAAGCTCCCTGAGCTTTTCAACCGTTTCCAGCACATTCTCTCTGCCCGGCTCGGCAAGCGTAAGCTTCAGATTGACCGTTTTGTCCTGCGCAGAAAAAAGATTAACCTCATCCAAACTATCTATATCCATGTTTTCCGCTTCAGATATTCCAAGCTCTTCAAATGGAATGCCGACAGAAAACAGACTGACCCCTCCGCCATTTATTTTAACAGCCGCCAAAATAGTGCTTTCGTCAAACTCAGCGCCGTTGTAAACCGAGTTGTCAGCGATACTCTCAGCATTTGCAAAAATACAGCCGAATGTAAAAACAATCGCCGTTCCAATTATAATTAATATATGTTTTTTCATAGCTTTGCTCTCGTTAAAAAGTTATCTTATAAAATTAGTTCTTTCAGCCGATTCTTTTTCGGGCAAGCCATACCGTTCTTTTCCAAGCGATATACTTTTCATAAGAAAAGTCATGTTACGCGCAAGCGTCCTCATTGTCTGAAGTCCCTCCGCGTCTTTAACCGCTTCTCCCGCTTCTCTGCCGTGCACGCCGTTCCAATACTGACTTGACGCAACGGGCATACCGCATATGGCAAAATACTTGTTAAGTTCGTCAAACGTTGACGATAGACCGCCTCGTCGTGCCGCCGCCACGCTCGCGCCTACTTTCATGGTTTTATCAAAATGAGCGCTATAGAACAATCTGTCTAAAACTGCAATAAGAGTGGCGTTTGCCGAAGCATAGTAAACAGGGCTTGCAACAACCAAGCCATCGCTTTGCTCAAATTTGGGCGACAGCTCGTTAACTATATCATTAAACACGCATTTGCCGTTGGCGGCGCATGAGTTGCAGGCTACGCAGCCCCGCACATTTTTATTTCCAACCTGCACAATCTCAGTTTCAATATCTTCCGCTAAAAAGATTTTTTCCATTTCGCGCAGAGCAATATCCGTATTACCGTTAACGCGTGGGCTGCCGTTAATCATTAACACTTTCATATATAATTCCTCCGTTTTATAACAATTTACGCTGTCGGTTATAAAAGCGATTTTCTGTAAATATCCCGCTCGCCGTCAATCGTCACTGTTTTAGGCGCGGACGCAAGCTTAGCGTTCATAGAGATTTTCAGATAGGCTTCAATCTCCTCGTCTGTAAATAAACTTTCATTTACAAGAAGTTTTTTCATAAGCTCTTTAAACTCACACACAGAACTAAGCCCAATCGCTTCCACAACCCTTGCAATTTTCTCTCCGCACACATCCCCGCACCAGTCAAGAAATGCTCCTATAAGCATACCGTTAGCCATCCCGTGCGGAATATCCTTGAAAAAAGTGAGCTGATAACCCATAGAATGTACAATGGTGGTACCCGCCTGAGATATTACTATGCCGCCGAGCGACGCGGCAAACAGCAGCTTCTCACATATCGGAACAGAAAAATCGCCGCTCTTGAGCGCGGGCAGACATTCGCCTATCAAACGAAGCGTCTCAAGCGCAATATAATCAGACGCCGCCGTCGCGCGGTTATTTAAATATCCTTCAATCGCGTGACACATAGCGTCAACCGCAGTATTGCGCGCCACCTGAATCGGCAGCTTAACAGTGTAACGTCCGTCTAAAAACGCAATTTTCGGGAAGCAATCCTCACAGGTAAAGTTGCGTTTTGTCTGCTCCTTCGTAAGCGTGAGAATAGAATACGGTGTAACCTCGCTGCCGGTACCGGCAGTAGTTGGCACTGCAATTATCGGAAGCGGCTTATTGACAAAATTACCGTCAAAAATCTGCATAGGTTCTATATCGTTCACAGCGTAAACCGCAATCGCTTTAGACGCGTCCATCGGCGATCCTCCGCCGATTCCTATTATAAAATCCGCGCCGTGGTCTTTCGCAAACCGACCTCCGTAATACGCGCATTCAACTGTGGGATTATTTTCGATTTTATCATAAACATCATATGACACACCGATTTTATTAAGCGCGTCAGTCACGTCGTTAAGCGCGCCGCACTTTTGGGCAGACGAACGACCGGTAACAATAATCGCTTTTCTCCCAAGCGCAAATGCAGAAGCATTATTGCGTACCACATTCTCTCCGACAAGTATTCTTGTTGGCATATAATACGAAAACATTTGTTTCCTCCTCAATTACAGACAATCCAGCTGTATATACTATATACGCAAAAAGTGTCCGCAGACACTTTTTAATTAACTTTGTTATATTCGGGCAGTAAAAACAATACAAAACCCGATACCTCCAAGCCTTTTATTCATACATATTAGTTAAAATTGTCACAACGTCTTCCTTTGTCGGAACTCGCGGATTTGTTGCCGTGCAGGCGTCGGCAATAGCCTTTTCAGCCATCTCGTCAACACTGTCAAAGTATGCTTTTCTGTCAACTCCGCACTGCGATATACTCATGGGTATATTCATTTCCTTGAGCATAAACTGTATCCAGCTCACCAACGCCCGGACGGTTGTTATCTCATTAAAATTGTTAAGCCCCAAAAGCTTCGCCACATTCACATATTTGCGAACGGCGGGCAAATATTCAGACTTGCTCTTTGAGTGCTTATTAATGTCCGCATTAAATTCAATAATGTGCGGCAGCACTATAGCGTTTGCGCGTCCGTGCGGTATATGGAATTTCGCTCCGACAGCATGCGCGACGCCGTGATTTAAACCAAGCGACGCGGAGTTAAACGCCAGCCCTGCCAGACATGAAGCAATATGCATTTTCTTTCTTGCATGAGTATCATTGTTGTCAAGATATGAGCGGAGCAGAAAAACTCCGATAATTTCAATAGCCTTTTCCGCAAGAGCGGCGGAAAATTCGTTGTTTTGCGTGCTGACATACGCTTCAATCGCATGTGTTAAAACATCCATGCCCGTGTCTGCCGTGACAGACGGCGGCACGCTTTTTACCAGGTCCGCGTCGAGTATCGCCTCGTCCGGCAAGAGCGTGTCGGACACAAGAGGATATTTGATATTTTCGGATGGGTCGGACACAACGGCGAACGAAGTCACCTCGCTGCCTGTTCCGGAGGTCGTCGGAATAGCTATAAGCGCAACGTCTGTACGCTTTGTTACCTTGCCGGCAAACTCGCGGATTGACTTCGCCGAGTCAAGCGCGCTGCCGCCGCCCACAGCGACAACCGCGTCCGGATTACATTCAAGCATTTTCTTAACGCCGACGGAAATTTTCTCAACCGGCGGGTCTGGCACAACGTCGCTGAAAATATCAAACTCGCAATTCCCCTCGCTCAGACGATATGTAATCATTTGTATCATGCCGCTTTTCACAACGAACGGGTCTGTTATAACAAGCACTTTCCTATACGGAAGCTGCGCAAGCCGGTCAAGCGCGTTGTCGCCGAAATATATTTTTGTTCTTATATCAAAACTATCCATTGCCGATTCTCCAATCTCTTTTATTTTATATTAGACAAACTGCATGTTAAAATCTTATTACAATTATACATTAAAAAGCATAAAAAAACAAGAATATACGATAAAAAAATTTTACTTGTACATTTATTAAATATCACAAAAGCGCGGAACAAAATCCGCGCTTTAAATAATTTAATTATTCCAGCTGTCCCAAACTTGCCGCCTTGAGATACGCGTTCACAAAGCCGTCCAAATCGCCGTCCATAACCGCTCCGACGTTTCCCACCTCGTAGCTTGTACGATGATCCTTCACCATAGTGTAAGGATGGAAAACATATGAGCGTATCTGACTGCCCCATGCAATTTCCTTTTGCACTCCTTTAATGTCGGCAATCTTTTCGGCTCTCTGCTGCTCCGCAATCTCAACAAGCTTAGCTTTTAGCATACGCATAGCGTATTCTCTGTTTTGATGCTGAGAACGCTGCGTCTGGCATGAAGCCACAACACCCGTCGGAATATGTGTTATACGCACCGCCGAATCGGTCTTGTTTATATGCTGACCGCCTGCTCCGCTTGCGCGGTAGGTGTCAACCTTTAAATCCTCCGTGCGAATGTCTATCTCAACATCATCGTCAATTTCAGGCATAACCTCAATAGACGCAAACGAAGTGTGCCGTCTGCCCGACGCGTCGAACGGCGATATGCGCACAAGACGGTGAACGCCCTTTTCGCTTTTCAGATAACCATACGCATTAAGCCCGCCAATCATAACTGTCGCGCTCTTAACGCCCGCGTCGTCGCCGGGAAGCATATCAAGCGTGTCAAAGGTATATCCGTTTTTCTGCGCGTACATCTGATACATTCTTATAAGCATTTCGCACCAGTCCTGCGCTTCGGTGCCGCCCGCGCCCGCATGAAACGTCATAATGGCGTTGTTTCTGTCATAATGACCCGACAAAAGTGTGTCGAGCGTCATTTTCTCAACCTCGCCGGTTATGGCTTTAACCGACTTTCTGATTTCGCCGAGCATACTCTCGTCGTTTTCCTCGTTCGCCATATCTATCAGAAGCAGCGTATCTTCCCATGAAGTATGCAGCGTTTCGTAACGCCCGACTTTATCCTTTAGCTGCTTCGTTTTTTGCAGAACCTTCTGCGATTTTTCAACATCATCCCAAAAGCCGTCCTGCGCGGACTGCGCTTCAAGCTCGCCAATCTGATTTTTCAGCCCTGCGATGTCAAAGTGAATCCCTCAGTTCGTTTATATTATTTTCGAGCCCCTGAAGCTGTAATCTGCATTCATCATACTCTAACATAATTTATCACTTCCTTTTTTTATTTTTGAGCGAATCGCGAATATAACTTGATAAATCCCCCATATCATTGCCGCTAAAAGAGCAAGAGCAAACAGCAATAGACCAACTATAATAAATATGTCGCCCGCGGCTATAGGCTCAGGAGGAGTTTCTCCGTAAAAAAGATATTTACGTTGGTACTGCGGATTTAGTATAAGTCCGATTATACAAAACAGAACTAAAACTCCTGCGCCGGCAAACCCAATATAATATTTTTTCATATATCACCCTTGCAATGCCATATTACTGACCGCAGCAATTCTTATATTTCTTCCCGCTTCCGCATGGGCACGGGTCGTTTCTGCCCGGTTCCTTTTTAGCTTTGACAGGCTGCTTCGCAACCGTACCGTCGCCCGCAGGCTCAATCGGTTTTGCAACCTGTACGCGCTGTATTTTCTCGCGCGGCACAACAGACAGCACATAACGCACCGTATCGCGCTTGATAGCCTCAAGCATACCCTCGTAAAGCTCGCTTCCGACATTACGATATTCCACAGCCGGGTCGTGCTGACCGTATGCGCGAAGTCCAATCTCGCGCTTAACGTGCTCCATCTCGTCGAGGTGATCCATCCAAAGCGTGTCAACCACGCGAAGCATAAGCACGCGCTCGACCTCGCGCATCTGCTCGCCGAATTCCTCCTCCTGAGCCGCATAGTTGCTCATTCCGATATCGACAAGACGTTTTTCAACGTCCGCCGCCGTTATGGTATCCATCTCCTCTTTGGTTATATCAAACGCGCCTTTAGCGTTAAGCGTTGTATCTGCAAATTCTTTAAGCGCAGAGATGTTCCACTGCTCCGGCACCTCTGAGATGCCCACAAAATCCTCAGTCGCGCTGTGGCACACGCTTTCAATCATATTCTTTATAGTCTCGCTTATATCCTCGCCGTCGAGCACCGCCTGACGCTGCTTATACACAATCTTACGCTGCTCGTTCATAACCTCGTCGTACTGTAAAACGTGACGGCGGGTATCGAAGTTGCGGCTTTCAAGGTTCTTCTGCGCGTTTTCAATCGCCTTTGTCAGCATCTTCGCTTCAATCGGTTCGTCCTCTTCAAGCCCCAGCGTTTCCACCATAGCCTTAACTCGGTCTGAGCCGAAAATTCTCATAAGATCGTCTTCAAGCGACAAATAAAACTTAGACGCTCCAGGGTCCCCCTGACGTCCCGCGCGTCCTCGGAGCTGGTTGTCTATACGGCGCGACTCATGACGTTCTGTACCTATGATATACAAGCCGCCCGCTTTTATAACCTCCTCCTGCTCCGGAGCAATCTCGTTTTTATATTTCTCGTAAAGCTCGCTGTACTGGCGGCGCGCGTCGATTATTTCCTCGTTGTCAGTCTCGGCAAAGCCGGTAGCCTCGTTTATAAGCTCCTCGTCCATGCCGCGTTTTGCAAGCTCGTGCTTTGCCATATACTCCGCGTTACCGCCGAGTATAATATCCGTACCACGACCCGCCATGTTTGTCGCAATCGTTACCGCGCCTTTTTTGCCCGCCTGCGCAACAATTTCCGCTTCCTTCTGATGGAACTTCGCATTCAGCACCTCGTGCTTTATGCCCTCTTTTTTAAGTAGTGCGGAAAGCACCTCGGATTTATCAACGTTAACCGTACCGACAAGTACCGGCTGCCCTTTTTCGTGGCACTCTTTAATTTTGCGGATAACCGCGCGGAATTTACCAAGCTCCGTTTTATAAACCGAATCATGGTCGTCCATACGCTGTACAGGCTTATTCGTCGGCACGCACACAACATCAAGATTGTAAATCTGCTGGAATTCCTCCTCCTCGGTAACAGCTGTACCGGTCATACCGGAAAGCTTGTCATACAAACGGAAAAAGTTCTGGAATGTTATTGTAGCAAGCGTTTTGCTCTCATTTTCTATGCGTACGCCCTCTTTTGCCTCAATCGCCTGATGAAGCCCGTCGCTGTATCGGCGTCCCGGCATAATGCGGCCTGTGAACTCGTCAACAATCTGAACCTGCCCGTCAACAACAACATACTGCTGGTCGCGGTGCATAACGCCGTTTGCCTGCAAGGCTTGATTGATATGGTGCTGAAGCTGCATGTTTGCGGGGTCTGAAAGGTTTTCAACTCCAAAGCCCTGCTCCGCTTTTTTAACTCCGCGCTCTGTTAAAGCCGCTGTACGCGCTTTTTCATCAACGATATAATCCGCGTCTATATCCTCGTCGAGCTGCTTATCGTCGTGTTCTGTAACAACCATCTTTTTTAAACGCTTAACAAACATATCGGCAACCTTATAAAGGTCTGTCGCATTCTGTCCCATGCCCGAAATAATAAGCGGGGTTCTCGCTTCATCAATTAATATTGAGTCCACCTCGTCGACAACGGCATAATTATGACCGCGCTGAACCATGTCCTCTTTATAGATAACCATGTTGTCGCGCAGATAGTCGAAGCCAAGCTCGTTGTTTGTTCCGTAAGTAATATCGCACGCATATTCCTGCTTGCGCTCCGCGTTTGTTTTATCATGTATAATTAAGCCGACGGACAAACCAAGAAAACGGTACACCTTTCCCATCCATTCGCTGTCGCGCTTGGCGAGGTAGTCGTTAACCGTTACGATATGCACGCCCTTTCCTGTGAGCGCGTTTAAGTATGCCGGCAAAGTTGACACAAGCGTTTTACCCTCGCCTGTTTTCATCTCGGCTATGCGCCCTTGATGAAGTATGATACCGCCTATAACCTGCACTTTAAAGTGCTTCATTCCAAGCACGCGCCAACTCGCCTCGCGCACAACCGCAAACGCTTCGGGAAGAATATCGTCAAGCGTTTCGCCCTTTGACAGTCTTTCTTTAAATTCGTCTGTTTTTGCGCGCAGCTCCTCGTCAGACAGCTTCTCCATATCGCCCTCTAAAGCCATAACACTATCTGCTATAGGATAAATACGTTTAAGCTCACGGTCCGAATAAGTACCGAATATTTTGTCCATCAAACTCATTTCGTTCACCTCAAGAATTTTTCGTTTTGTTTATTTTGCTATTAAAATCCAATTTATATTATAGCACAATTACTCCTAGTTTACTACCTTTTTTTGAGAAATTTACAATTTAGACATATTGTTGCCGCCATTATAAATAATTGTCGTCAAAAAGGAGCAAAATAATTTTTGCTCTTTTTCAAACCAACTCCAGTATTAAAATTTTTTAGAATATATATGTACACCTTACCATATGTCAGAAATAAATAATTTAAAGATGAACAGTTTCAAAAAATTCTTATCTCTAAATTGTTAAAATCAACCCTTGACAAACAAAAAAACGGTGGTATAATGTATGCATAAAGCTTATATATTATAAATTCTTGATTTGTGCTTATGCAGCGCAGCGTTAAAAAAGTTAATATGTGTATAAAACAAAGGCGTTTTATATAATAACTGCTGAACAGTTCTTATATAAAACGCCTTTTAATTATATAAACAAATAAAGTTTGGAGGAATTTATTATGTCAGTAGCAGAAATTTTCGGAAGCAATGTTTTTAATCTTGCGGTAATGAAAGAAAGATTGCCGAAAGAAACATTTAAATCGCTAAAAAAGACTATTCAGGACGGCACCGCGCTTGACGCAAGCGCCGCTGAAGTTGTCGCAAACGCTATGAAAGACTGGGCGATTGAAAAAGGCGCGACTCACTTTACTCACTGGTTTCAGCCGATGACCGGCGTGACGGCTGAAAAACACGATTCATTCATAACTCCGACAGACGACGGAAAAGTTATAATGGAATTTTCAGGCAAGGAGCTTGTGAAAGGTGAACCCGACGCTTCAAGCTTCCCTTCCGGCGGACTTCGCGCAACTTTTGAAGCGCGCGGTTACACGGCGTGGGATCCGACATCATACGCGTTTATTAAGGATAATTCCCTATGTATTCCAACGGCGTTCTGCTCATACTCAGGCGAGGTGCTCGATAAAAAAACGCCGTTGCTGCGGTCTATGGAAGCGCTAAATAAACAGGCTCTGCGCGTTTTAAAGTTTTTTGATTCAGACGCAACGCGCGTAATTTCATATGTGGGTCCCGAACAGGAATATTTCCTTGTTGACGCCGAGCTGTACAGAAAACGCAAAGACCTTATAATGACAGGCAGAACCCTGTTCGGCGCAATGCCGGCAAAAGGTCAGGAGCTGGAAGACCATTATTTCGGCTCAATCAAGGAGCGCGTCTCCTCATTTATGAAAGAAATCGACGAGGAGCTTTGGAAACTCGGAGTGCTTGACAAAACAAAGCATAACGAAGTTGCCCCTGCTCAGCACGAGCTCGCTCCGATTTATTCAACAACAAACATTGCCTGCGACCATAATCAGCTCACCATGGAAATGATGAAAAAAGTCGCAAACCGCCACGGACTTGTGTGTCTTCTCCATGAAAAACCATACGACGGCGTGAACGGCTCCGGCAAGCACAACAACTGGTCGGTTGGAACAAACACAGGCGAAAATTTGTTAAAGCCCGGCAAAAATCCTATTGAAAACAAAAAATTTCTTCTGTTCCTCGCGTCAGTTATTAAGGCAGTTGACGAATACGGAGATTTACTCCGTGTGTCTGTAGCGACCGCAGGCAACGACCACCGACTTGGAGCAAACGAGGCTCCTCCGGCTATTGTATCCATGTTTTTGGGCGACCAGCTAACGTCTGTCCTTGATTTGCTTATTACGGGAAAAAGCTCGGCGGACGAGGTTGTTTCGGTTTTGGAAACAGGCGTTGATTCACTTCCGATAATCAATAAAGATGCGACTGACAGAAACAGAACCTCTCCTTTCGCATTCACTGGAAATAAATTTGAATTTCGTATGCCCGGGTCGGCGCAGTCAATCGCCGGTATAAATATTGTCATTAACACGATTGTTGCAGACGCACTAAAAGATTTCGCAGACGAGCTTGAAAAAACAAACGACCCTCAGGCGCATATCATGGACATGGTTAAAAAAACGATTAAACAGCACTCACGCATCATCTTTAACGGCAATAACTACTCTGACGAATGGGTTGCTGAAGCTGAAAAACGCGGTTTGCCTAATCTTAAAACTACGGTTGACGCACTTCCTGTATTTGTGTCTGATAAAGTAATTAAACTATTTGAAGAACACGGCGTATTCAATGAGAAGGAAAGCCGATCCCGCTGCGATATTCTTATTGAGGATTACTCAAAGGCAATCCATATTGAGCTTTTAACAATGCTTGAAATGGCTAAACAGCAGATTTTGCCGTCATGCATCGAATATTCGTCGGTAATGATTGACTCCATTAATAAAAAGAAGTCCATAGGGCTTTCCGCTCCGAACGAAGAAAAAGCGGCGGCTAAACTTACGGAGCTCACTGAAAAGTTTATTGAAAAAATCGACGCGCTTGAAGCAATTAAAGAAGCTGTTCCATCCGGCGGCGTTCTTGCCGAGGCTACATACTATAAAGATACGGTTCTTACAGGCATGAACCATCTTCGCGCAATAGCCGACGAGCTTGAAACAGTCGTTGCGGAGAAATACTGGCCGTTTCCATGTTATGAAGAACTTTTGTATAATATTTAAGTATCCATCAGATAAGCAAAATCCTTCAAACACTTTAAAATGCATTTATTATTAACTCCAAACATGCGGCGTCTATTACTTTAAGCTAATATAACGCCGTATTATAATCGGACGCACTGCGCTCAGACAATAAAAATAAATCGGGGAAACGCTCCCCCGATTTATTTTTATTTTACTGGCAATTTTATTTTTTATAAAAAATCTAATTACTGTTCTTTAATGTGTGTGAGCACCTGCTCTAAAATTCCTTTAACATGGTCGTCGTCAAGCGAATAAAACGTGTTTTTACCGTCGCGCCGCGCTTTAACAAGCCGCGCCTGCTTAAGCGTTCGCAGCTGATGGCTTATGGCTGACTGCGTCATATCCAAAGCCTCGGCAATATCATACACGCAAAATTCTTTATCCAGCAACAGCCAAAGCACCTTTATACGAGTGTTGTCGCCGAACACCTTAAATACTTCAGCAAGCCGGTCGGCAGTAGTTTCGTCGAGCGGCATTTCAGTTAAACTGTTTATAAGAGAAGTATCTTCGTTTTTCATCTTATATCTCCTTTTTAACCAATCAGCGGCAATACAAGAGCCATGATTTCTTCGTTTATGTCCTCAATCCCGCGCACATCGCCTTGAGGAGCGCAACATACAGTGCGCCAGCCGTATTTTTCTGCTATATAGCATGCGTTTTCATAGCTCGCTGTTAAATAGTCAAAATTTGTTTCGTGAATGTCTTTTTCAGATGCGCTGGTGATTTTATTGTCCCTGTTTTTCATTAGTTCAGACGCTTGCTTAACCGGCATATCAAGAAAAATAGTGAGATCCGGAACAGGCAGAGCATAGATTTTGTGTTCCAGTTCATAAAGCCAGTCCAAAAAACGGTCTTTTTCTGCAGAATTTGCAAGCTTACCGCCCTGGTGTATCATATTAGAAGACACATATCTGTCCGCCAAAATCAACGTATCGTTTTCGTAGTCGCGCTGCCAGTCGCGGCGGTATGTTGCAAAACGGTCTGCGGCATAAAACGTTGACGCGGCATATGCGTTAACGTCAGCGGGATTTTTCCCAAATTCCCCCGCAAGATACATTTTTACAAGTTCAGAGGACGGGCTGTCGTATGCCGGAAACGACACCTTGCGCACACTTATTCCAAGATTCACAAGCCGCTCATATAAAAGTGAGGTTTGAGTTTGCTTGCCGCTCGCGTCCACACCGTCTATTGCAATTAGTTTTCCCATTACAAGTCCTCCTGAGGAAATTTTCTGCCGTGCGCAAGTACAGTTAAAGCAAATTTAGGAAGCGCCATCATTCGCATAAACCTCCACGGCTCTTTTATAAGACGATACAGCCATTCAAGTCCAAGCCTTCGCCATGCGTCCGGCGCGCGCCGTACCTCTCCGGCAAACACGTCAAGGCTGCCGCCTATTCCCATAGCCACGCAAACATTAAGCTTGTCCTTATTCGCATCAATCCACTTTTCCTGCATAGGCGCTCCGAGACATACAAACAGCAAATCCGCTCCTGATTTATTAATCTCATTTATAATGTCCGGAACCTGTTCGCAACTAAAATATCCGTTACGGGTACCGGCAATTTGTATATGCGGATAATCACGCTCCAGATTTTCCCGCGCCTTCTCAGCCACTCCCGGCTTGCCGCCGAACAAAAACAGACGGTGCGGCGCGTCTGCAAGACGCCTCAACACTTCGCAGGCAATGTCGTAGCCCGCGGCGCGTTCAGAAATAGGACGCTTTAAAATCCTCGACGCATAAACAACGCCTATTCCGTCGGCTGTAAGCAGGTTGGCGCGATTTAAAAGCGCGCAAAAATCAGCGTCCCTATAAGCGTTCATAATTATTTCAGAATTTGGCGTGTATACACTGTGAAAATCGTTATCTTCCAAAAACCTCATTATAATATCCGCACTTTCGCTTATACCGGACATATTAACGCCCACCCCTAAAATATTAACCTTTTTCAGATAAATCACCATGACCTTTCCGTCCGCATATAAAATGAAAAATCTTAAGTATCAGCCGCCGAGCAGACAAACCTCAAAAAGCAGTATATACTCCAAATAACATTTTAGTTAAGCATACAAAATTGTTAGAATAATTTTTCATATTATTATTTTACATTTTTTCTTTTTCTATTATAATATGACGACCCGCTTTTTGCAAGTGTTGATTTTATGCGCAAGCTTAAATAAAGCAATAAACAACTTAAAATGTAACTATTGAAAAAAAATTATCAATGTGATATAATATCTATCATTATAATCATGTTCTGTTAAAAATTTTACAAATATACTTAAAATATGCAAATAACTATATAGAACAAAGGAGATATAAAAAAAGATGAAATTAGGAATTGTAATAAATTGACCTGATTTCATAAATTGATGTAAAGTCTATAAAAATCTATAAAACGCGATAAAATAAAGATTTGCAAAAAATTATATTTCATAAATCACCATATAACTTTATAAAAATTTATGACGTTATGGTGTAAAAATGGTGTAGTAAACAGATAAATTATTTTGAGAAAAAAGCCTTTGCAACTTAACTGCAACGTCAGAAATGATATTGCAGTTTTAATTTTATAATAAGATACAGATATATTAAAATAACAACAACTTTTGTTAAGCGCAAAAATACAAAAATAAGGTGCATCATTTTTGATGCACCCTATGTATTTAATTAACCTACTTTAATATATGTTGTTTGTTCACATTTAGGACAAGGTGGTAGTGTATCTGTGTTGTCGTCTAATACAACTATTTGTCCACAACTCATACATTCATAGGTGCCTTTACCAGGCTTTTCTCCTGTTTTATACATACTTTTACTCCTTTCTTAGATTTGTAATGATAATTTTAATTTGGTGTTGAGCGACGATGCTCTGGAACTTTCGTTCCGTCCTTTTTTGTATACGGTTTAACTACCACTATTTTTTTGTCTTGTTTACCACGTATACTGTTTTTTGTTTTTGCCATTATTTTAATTCTATTCTATGAATTTTGTTCTGCGATAGATAATGAGGACTTTTATCTATCGCAAAAAACATCTAATTATCGATATATAGGAATACGGAAAGCTTTTAATCCATAATCCTTGGCATACAGGGTTACTCCATTAACTGTCATTTTTGTGCGGAATATGTAATAAGCAACCTGTTTGCCTTTTGAAGAATTAGAATTCATAGAGAAAGATCTCCTTTCTCAGTTGGGCAGTTAGTGCTCTTGACAAATGCTATAAAATATGATATAATAATTAGCGGTTTATTGTAGAGTCTGGGTTTACCAACTGCGTAGCCCAGCAAATCGATAGTGGCTTAGAGGAGCCGCTATTTTTTTGACATTTTTATTATATCATACCAGAAACATTGTGTCAAGTATTTTAGTTAATTTTTTTACTTTATTTATTTTTTAGGATAGTAATTGACAG
>CATJNN010000138.1 GCA_949742185.1 uncultured Clostridia bacterium
CCCTTATTTATATTAAAATATATTTTACCATTGCTGATTAGGTTTGTCAATATTTTTTGCAAATTTATGGTGGCAGAATATTTTGCGGCGTAAAAATCTATATACACTATATGTAGATTTTGAAAAGACAGAATACACAAAGATGGTGGTGAATTTTTGTGCAGTTTTACAAATGAAAAATTTGCAACATTCTTGCAATACTATTGGTATTGTGTTAAAATATTTTATATATAAACGCATATTTATTGTGCAATTTGACAAAATGGTGCGGTGGATAGCGTTAGAGAGAGGTTTGCATAAACCAAGAAGAAAAGGGGAGAGAAGATGAAAAGTAAAAGATTGATTTCATTGTTATGCGCTATAACAATGACTGTTTCCGCATTCACAGGGCTTGAGATGACGCATGCGGGTGCAGCTGACGACAATGTGCTATGGTCTGACACATTCGACGGGTATGAAAACGAAGTTACATATTTTCATACCGATGAAGGGCAGACTCTTGGCTACGACAACAAGGTTCTTGTTGACGGCACGCAGACGGCGCGGAATACATATAAAATGATTAAAAACGCCGTTCTGTATACCACCGACCGAGCGGATGATTCGTCGTATTTTCAGATGACGGACGACGCGGACGGCGGAAAAGCTCTCACAACTCAGGTTTCGCGTTTTTCAAACGCTACCAGAGGGGCAAAAATTGAATTTAATAAGGACGGCAAGCCGACCACATATTCTCCGACGGTGGACAAAGACCTTGTGCTTGCGTTTAAGGTTAAGGCGGAAAACGCGGCAGGAACGCCGTTTGATACCGCGATTACGCTTAACAACGACATTTCACAGGAAATTGATTTTGTGCAGGATTTGGGCATGACGCTGGGAGAGTGGGCGGAAGTTAAAGCTGTAATTACCACCTCCGGAACAAAGGTGTACGTTAACGGCGGCACGGCAGAAGCAATGTCCTTAACGGCTAAATCACTGTCGACAATCGATTTTAACGGGCTGGAGAACGGAGTGAATGACACCAGCAGCAGCGGCGCTAAAAAATCGTCGTCGCATCCGTTCGGCTATCCGACAATTTCTCTTGACGACGTTGTTGTGTATGCAGCAAACGCAGGAGACGGAGTTTCATCTGCAGTGCCGGACGCGGAAACGCATCAACCGGGAGAAATTGATTATGAGGTTGTTCCAGCAGGCGAGGCTCCAGAAGGACTGCACCTTGTCGGCGCGGATAATTTTAATGATACAACGACAGGCAGACTTATATATATCGGAACAGACGGCGAGACGGTGTATGACAGTTTAAATACTGTTAAGCTGAGAATCGGTCCGGCGACTGACGCTCAGGGAACGACTAAGTGGGAAATCTATGGAAACACAAATACAGATCCTAAGCTTGGTACTGAGAAATTTTTGAGTGCGGCAAACGGACCTCGTTCAACGACGAACCGCGGCCCGAAAATGGAATTTAAAAAGGGCGAGATTGCGGAGCGTGAAAACGTTGTGGCTCAGTTTGCGACAAAACTGCACGCGGGCGCAAACGGACCTGCCGAGGTTATTTTCTCGGGCGATTTTGTGGCTTCAGAGAAAAAGGGAAACATTGCTTCTCCGGCGGCTATGATAACAACCGACGCGGAAGCGGCTTCGGGAGTGTATGCCTGCGATAATCCGCTTGAAAAGGGCGGCGCGAACGTGCTCGAAGCGCCCGACAACACATGGATGCTCGTGACTATTGAAGCGACGCGCGCAAAGGATAAGATGGTAACCGCAAAAATTTCGGTTGACATAGACGGTACGAAAACGTATATTTTCGGTTCTGAAACAGAATATGCTGAATTGAAAAACAGTTCTAAGAGCGGAATCAGCACGCTGCCGTTTATCTCATTCAGAAGCGGTAACGACAATGATTTCGGTGTTTCTAACTCAACAAATGATATAGACAATATTGCTGTTTATTCATCCGTTGAACCTGAAAAGGCTGAAAAGCACAGCGTAACGATAGACTACGACGATACCACAAAAACCGCGCTTGTTGAAACGGAGGAAACAGAAGCGTTTGACGCCGTTTTGCTCCACGCAATGTATGAGGAGGGCGTTTTAACAAAGATTAAATCATATCCGCTGACAGGCATTGTGAGCGGAACGCCGGCAAGACAGCCTTTAGAGCCTGAGGCGAGCAAGGGAGATAAGCTTATGGTTTGGGGAAGCCGTGAATCTATGGTTCCTTATGGCGAGGCTTATGAGGTTACAGGCGGAATTCTGAGAACGTATGTGGTTGAGGGCACGGTTGACGAAGGTATCTTCGGAGTTAAGCTTGTGTCAGGAGAAGATACATATGAGGGTGAAATCGACGGTACAGATGTAACATTTAATTCTGTTCCTGCCGGCATATATAATGTAGAAATTGAATATGTGACAAATTACGGCGCGGTGGAAAATCCGATTACTACAGTAACGGTTCCGTATTTATTGCCGACGCCTCTCGCATTCACATCAAAATCGACCGTTGTTACGCCGGATAATTTCACGGTTAAAGGCACGGTTGACGCGGGCATTGACGCGGTTAAGCTTGTTCCGGCTTCGGGCGAGGCGATTGATGGTACCATCAATGGTACTGAAGTAACATTTAACAATGTTACTTCAAATACATACACAGTAACAGTAACGTATAAAAACGGATATGAGCAGGACACGCTCACTCCGGCGCAGATTGTTGTTATCGGCGATAACGCGAGCGCGTTCACTGTTGTATCAAAGAAAAAGCTGTACACATTCGACGTTAGCGTTGACGCGGGTATTGCCGCGATTACCTTAGGCAATCACCCGAATACATACGAGGGCGTTATAAGAGGAACAACCGCAACCTTTACAAACGTTCCGACAGGAACAAACTACACGGTTACGGTTGAATATAAATCGGGCTATCACAGAGGAGGAGAAAATCCGCTTGTAAACGTTCCGGTTCCTGAGGGCACGACATATTCGTTCACCTCGGAGAAAGATGTTGTAACTCCGACGGGCTACAGCGTGTCGCTTCCCTCAACAACACATTATGGAACAGTTAAGCTTAAAGTCGGAGACGGCGCGGAGCAGACCTCGCTTTCAAACATCACGGCGGGGACGGACGTGACGGTTGTTGCAACTCCGAACGACGGCTATATAATTGACCAGATGTTCTATGATAAAAATCCGAATCCGAATCAAGAGCCGTCCGTCGCTATTGACAAGACGACAAAAACCTTTAAAATGCCGGCATACGACATTACAGTATACGCGTTCTTCTCGGAGCCGCAGTATGTGGTTGAGGGAACAGTTGACGCGGGAATTAAATCGGTTCGTCTCGGATATGATTATCCGGGAGAAATTGCGGATGGAAAAGTGAAGTTCCAGTCGCTCAGCGGCAGCGACGTTGTGGCGGGAACCTATAATGTTGTCATTAAATACAACGAGGGCTACAAAGCGCCTGCAAACCCGATTACCACGGTAACGGTTCCGCTTGCGGAGGGAACAACTCTTGCGTTCACTTCAGTGAAAGCGTATAAGGCTTCAACGCTCGCTTCATACGAAAACGGCGCGGTTACGCTCAGCGCGGCGTCGGGTGGCGAGCAGAAAGCGGAGCTTACAGACTTGTCTGCGGGCGACAGCGTTTTCGTTACGGCAACTCCGGCGGCGGGCTGCGTTTTAACACAGCTTTACTATATTGAAGTGAACGACGGCACGGAAACAATCCATAACATAACAAATAACACATTCACAATGCCTGCGGACGATGTTCGCGTGTGCGCGGCATTTGCACCGCAAATCAGCGGTACGGCGTCAATCACGGGCACGGCTAAGGTTGGCGAAACGCTCACGGCTGACACAAGCGCGGTATCTGCGGGTAGCGCGGTTCTTTCATATAAATGGCAGAGCGCGGCGGACGGCGGTGAGTATGCGGACATTCCCAATGCCGAAGCTTCAACATATGTCCCGGGCGCGGCTGACGAGGGCAAGACAATCCGCGTTGTTGTAACGGCGGTGGGCTATGAAGGCTCGGTAATCTCCGCGGCGACGGCGGCGGTTGCTCCGGCGGACGTTTCACCGACGACATATTCAGTAACAAAGGGTACTGTAACGGGCGGAACAATCCAGTTTAAGGTCGGCGAGGGTACGCCTGAAGATACTTTGAATATAACAGCGGGTACTACGGTGACGGTTGTTGCGACTCCGGCGGACGCTGAGAGCGAGCTTAAAACGCTCACATACACAGTAAATGGCGGTCAGCCTGTAACGGTTACGGGCGGCACGTTTAATATGCCGGCGGGCAATGTTGTTGTTTCGGCTGAGTTCGGCGCGAAGCTTTATGCGGTTGCGGGAACAATCGGCACTGGCATTGCGAGCGTTAAGCTCACCAAGGACGGACAGGACTACACGGGCGAAGTTAACGGAACGGCTGTAACGTTCAGCGTTCCGGCGGGAACATACACGGTGGTCGCAACGGCGGCGGCGGGATATGTTAATCCTACGGCTAATCCTACGGCTGTAACGGTTAGCGCGTCTGCGACAACAGCGGCATTCACAACAACGGCAACCCCGAGCCTTACAGGTACGGCGGCAATCACAGGCACGCTCACAACGGGCGAAACGCTCACAGCGACGTTGACAGACGGACCGACAGGCGCGACGCTTGCGTATAAATGGTTCGAGGGCGACAGCGCGGACGCTTGCACAAGCGAGATAGCGGGCGCGACAGGCTCGACATACGTTCCGCAGACGGCGGGCAAGTTCATTAAGGTTGAAATTACAGCCGAGGGCTACGACGGCGCGCTCACGGCAACGACAAGCTCAGCTATTCAGGCGGCGGTTGTGACGCGCACGGTAACGTTTAACGCGGGCGAAGGCTCGTTTGCGAACGACCAGAAAACAAGCGCGGTAACGGTGAACGACGGCGAGAAAATCACGGCTATTCCCGCGGTTACAGCTCCCGACGGATATACGCTCACAGGCTGGCTCAAAACGGGCGAGACGGACGCTGTGACCGAGGCGACTTTGAAAGATACGGCTATCACGGCTGACGCTGAATACACGGCTCAGTATGCGAAGAACACATACACAGTTTCGGCGGCGGCAGATATTGTAAATGGTTCAATAACGTTTGCCGAGAATGTTGAGGGCACGACAGCGGCTGCTCCGCTCACGATTGAATGGGGCAAGACCGTTAAGGTTACGGCAACTCCGACCGGCGGCTACGAGCTGACGGCTCTGTCATACTCATACGAGGGCATAGCTGAAGGCGAGGGCGCAATCGCGCTCACGGGAGAGAACGCTATGACATTCACAATGCCTAAGGCGAATGTGACGGTTACGGCGACGTTTGGCAAGCTTCCGGTTGTAAGCTATGACTTTGACAACGCTGGAGACGCAAGTATAATCACATCGGGAAGTAATCAGAGATATACAGCAACAGTTGTTGATAATGATGAGACATGCGGTAATGGAACAAATATATTAAAACTGGTATCGGCAGCTAATTCAGGTAATGGAAATAAGACAAATGCCCTAATTGATTTCAGTAATGCTGTGAAAAATGCCACGTTTGTAAAAATAGAGTTTGACAGCTATGTATACAGCAGCGGCAGAGCAAGCTATTCAATAGTTGATAAGACGCGAAGAGATTATAATACTATGAGTTCTACAGGCATATATGCTGATAATGGTTTGATGTATCATATCGGTACTACTGACGGAAAGAATATAAGTATGCAGGGGTCTCCAAATAGTCAATATGCAGGATTTGCAAATAAATGGGTGCATAATGTTGTGGAATTTGATTATGCAGCGAAAAAGATGTCATATACGGCTACTACTGCAGATGGAGAGACAACTAAATCTGAAACTAATATAGATTATGTCGATAAGAATGCGTCGTTTGCAACAACGCTTGAGTGGCGTACATGGGTAGGAAGCGATGTGGGAGCTATTGATAACTTTAAGGTTTATGCTAATATCGGCGAGCTTCATACAGTGACTATTAATTATCAGGATATGGATGGAAACACAATTAAAGCGTCTGAGACTGATACAACTGCTGTTGCGACACTTCCGTATACGGTAGACGCGACAAAGAAAGCGATAATTGACGACGGCACAAAGACATACAGATATACATATTCAGATGAAAGTGTTGACACGATTTCGTCTGTAGGCGATGGTGCGGATGTTATCACTTTGAAGTTTGTAAAGACAGCATATCAGCCTGTAACATTTACAGCTAAGATAGGTGAGGACGTTAAGGAGGGAGTTGCGATTAAGGTTGTTGGAACTCCGGCGGATACAACGGCTGCGGCGGTTGACGAGACCTTGACGACAGCGGCTGACGGCACGGCTTCAATCAAGCTGCTCCCCGGAACATACAGCTATTCTATTGAGGCTACAAGCGATTATCAGGCGGTTGCAAGCACAAGCTTCACTGTGGCAAATGAAGCATTGCCTGTTGAGATTGCGCTTGAAGCAAATTCAGCGGCTCCTGCCACATTAAAGCTTGCATATACAACAACAGGAGATGCAGACGGTGTTATTGCTTCTAAAACAATATATGGAGAAGGCATAAAGTTTGAAGGCGATGAGATTCCAGCTGCGGATTTTGCTCCATATCTGAAAACACAGAAAGTTTTAAATAGCGAAACCAATATGTATACAGTTTATGATTATACATCTGGAGCAACAGAGGCAAAAACTCTTACTGCAGGCGAGAATATAGTTTATGCAATGGTGACAGAAAAGGCTGATAAATATTTTGTTTATGATGACTTTGAGGATTTAGAAGCGGGAATGACAACTTGGGCTAATACGGTTACATCAAAATCGTATGCAGGCGTAGTTAGCAGCACGGTATGGACTACAGCTAAACCTGGTGGTTTTAATCCTGCGGCAAATAGTGCTGCACATTTAGAAAATAATCAAGCTGTTCTTTTGGCAACTCACAGTAATCCGGATGAGGATGGTATTATAAAAAATCTTAATGCTAACGGAAATGTAACAGTATCGTTTGATTGGGCAAAAAATGATAGCAGCGGTGGTCGTTATCAACTATTAAAGTTTGTCGATGAGAGTGAGAATGTTGTGTTGTATTTAAGAATGTCTATGGCTAACAGCAAGGGACTTCCGAATGGAATTTATTATAGCACGGATGGAACGAGTTATAAAATGGTTTATGGAGTTATTGATTCTGACATGCATTCTTATAAAATTGATTTTGATATGACCAACCATACATTTTCAATTGCATTTGATAATGAGACAAAGGTTACAAGCGAGAGCATGGCGGCGACCGTAACTGGTGCCAATATTGCGACAATGCGTGTACGGTGTGGTTACAGTGTGGTATCTTCTTTAATGGATAACCTTGCTGTCAGACCTTATACGGCAGAATAATATCTATCAAAAGGGACGGGGAGCCGTCCCTTTTTTGATGTTAAGCAAGTTATGGAACAACAGCGAAAACCAATCGGGTTTCCATGCCTTGATTTGTCTTTATTAAAAATTACTGGACTTTTTCTTTAACATGAGATAGAATAAAATTATCAAAATACAGGGGAGAGAAAAATGCTCAATCAATTTTCCAGAACAGAAATGCTTTTAGGCAGAGAGGGTATGGATAAACTGAAAGAAGCGCGGATTGCGGTTTTCGGAGTGGGCGGAGTGGGCGGCTATGTGGCTGAGGCGTTAGTTCGGAGCGGCGTTGGGGAAATAGACCTTTTTGATAATGACACTGTTTCGGTTTCAAATCTCAACCGGCAGCTTATAGCAACACGCGAAACAATAGGCCGCTTCAAGGCGGACGTTATGCGGGAGCGTGCATTATCTGTGAATCCCGATATAAAAGTGAACTCGCACAAGATTTTTTATATGCCGGATAATGCGGATAACTACGATTTTTCGCAGTATTCTTATATAGTTGACGCAGTGGACACGGTTACGGCTAAAATTGAAATAATAATTCGTGCTCAGACGGCGGGAGTACCTGTTATAAGCTGTATGGGCACTGGTAATAAGCTTGACGCGTCGCTGCTGGAGGTTGCGGATATATATGAAACGTCGGTATGCCCGCTTGCGAGGGTTATGCGCACTGAGCTTAGGAAACGCGGCGTGAAACAGCTGAAAGTGGTTTATTCAAAAGAACCGCAGATTTCGGCAAACGCTTCGTCTGAGGGACTTGGAAATAAACGTTCAATTCCTGGAAGCACGGCGTTTGTGCCTGCCGCCGCAGGATTTATTATTGCGGGCGAGGTGGTTCGGGATTTAATTGAGAGAAAGAAGGGGAAAAATGAGTAAATTAAATATTCTTGATTTTGGAGCGGATAAAAGCGGAGAAAGTCTCAGCACGGCGGCAATACAGGAAGCTGTTAATAAGTGTCCGGAAGGCGGATGCGTGTATGTTCCCGAGGGAGTGTATATAAGCGGCGCGTTGTTTTTAAAAAGTGATATGACATTATTTATAGACAAGGGCGCAGTTATAAAAGGCAGCGATAATTCAGATGATTATCCGATAAAAACTTACCGTTGGGAGGGAGAAGAGACAGAGTGCTACGCATCCTTAATAAATGCGGGGATAGGCGCGGATGGAGTGCAGAATCTTATTATAGACGGGGACGGGACGATTGACGCAAACGGCGTGGTTCTGTTTCAAAAAGAGATGTCTGAGAAAAAAGGAGCGCGAGGACGTGCGGTATGCATAAGAGATTCCTTAAATATTTGCATATCCGGAGTGACTATACGGCAGTCGCCGGCATGGTGCGTGCATTTGATTAACTGCCATAATGTAAGAATAGATAATGTTGAAATACATACAAAATATGATGAGAGCGGTATTCGATACAAGGATATCTTTAACGGAGACGGAATAGATTGTGACTCGTGCAGGAATGTGCGTGTCACAAATTCGCTTATCTCAAGCCAGGACGACTGCATAGCGATAAAGTCAGGTAAGAATGCTGAGGGCAGAGCCGCTGCAATGAAGAGTGAGGATATACTTATTGAAAATTGCCGTTTTGAAAGCGGATTCGGAGTTGCGATAGGGAGCGAAATGTCGGGCGGAGTCCGTAATGTGACAGTTCGGGACTGCAAATTTCATAATACCTTTAGCATTGGCAGCGTTAAGACCTGCCGCGGCAGAGGGGGAGTGATTGAGGATATTTTGTTTGAGAATACGGAACTGTTAAACACAGATACCGAATTTAGCGACTGTAAATGGTTTCGCGGCGGGATTTATGTGGACAGCTACTACAGCAATGATGAAATATCAAAGGAAAAGCAGCCGGTGAGCGAGGAAACGCCGATTATAAGAAATATCACGTTCCGTAATGCAAAGGTAGACACCTGCGGAGGAAACGCAATATATATTTCGGGGCTTCCCGAGATGCATTCTGAAAATATAACGCTTGAAAATATATACGCAGTGGGGAGATATGGAATGAAAGCGTATTTTACGGACGGTTTGATAATGAAGAATGTGACGGTGTGCGCAAGAGAAGGCGAGGACTACATCTTTGAAGAAGCGACGAGGAATTAATTAAAAACAGCCAGATTCAGCGTATTGGATTTTTATTGATTGCGTTGCCAAAGGCAACGGCAAAAACACAACGGTGTTCAACGCACGGTTTTATTTTCATTAGTTGTGTTGTCAAGGGCAACAGAAAAAACACAGCGGCGTTCAATACGCAGCTGTGTTTTTATTAAATGTGTTGTGGAACAACAGTAAAATAAATCGGGGAGATAACGCCATAATTTATTTTTACTGTATTTGCAATATGCTATTTTTTGTTTTTTTTCTTTTTTGGTATAGTCTTGGATTTTGCTTTTGCCACCGCTTTATCAAATTTCTGCTGACGATGCAGGTTTTCAAAAGCAACCGCCATCATCAGCTTAATTCGATTGAGCTGGTTAACTTCGCTTGCTCCGGGGTCGTAGTCGACAGCGACTATATTTGCCTGCGGGTATTGACGGCGGAGCTCTTTGATCATGCCCTTGCCTGTCACATGATTTGGCAGACATGCAAACGGCTGAACGCATACAATGTTTGGAACGCCGTTTTCAATAAGTTCAATCATTTCACCTGTTAAGAACCATCCTTCGCCCGTGCAGTGACCAAGCTGAAGCACGTTCGACGCGCCTTTGGCAATGTCTGCGATATGCTTTGGCGCGCGCGCGGCAAACTTTGGATTTGAGGAAAGGGAGCGTTTCATATGCTTACGGTAACGCTCCAGAAATGCGATTCCCATGTTGCACAGCAGAGCAGTGGACGATTTTGCGCCGAGGTTGTCGCGTTTGAAGTTTGTATTGTAGAAGCAGTAGAGCATAAAGTCTAAAAGACCGGGCATGACCGCTTCGCCGCCTTCGTTTTCAATTACGCGGATAATATCGTTGTTGGCTCCGGGGTGGAATTTGACAAGAATTTCACCGACCACGCCAACGCACGGTTTTTGGAGCGAATCATATATTGGAATTTCATCAAAGTCTTTTATAATTTTGTCAATTACTTTGTTTAGCTTTAAAGATGAGGATTTATTCTCAGCAAGACAATGATAAAGATAATTCTGCCATTTTTCATATACTGCGTCAGTCTGTCCTTTTGTAACCTCATATGGACGCAGGCGAAGTGAGAGCGTCATCAGTAAATCGCCCCATACGCAGGCTTTTATAACTTGATTTAAAAGCGCGGGAGTGATTGAAAAGCCGGGATTGCCCTCAAGTCCTGAAAGATTAAGCGATAGAACGGGAATATTTTCGTAACCCGCTTCCTTAAGAGCCTTTCTTATAAACGCGATATAATTTGTCGCACGGCAACCGCCGCCTGTCTGCGTAATCATAACAGAGGTATGGTTTAAGTCGTATTTGCCGGAATTGAGCGCATGCACAATTTGTCCGGTGACAAGAATTGAAGGATAGCATGCGTCATTGTTCACGCTCTTTAATCCCGCTTCAATATCTTCAGGCGTTGTTTCGCTCAGGACTACAGCATTATAGCCGTTGGAGCGCAAAGCTGCTTCAAACAGCCCGAAATGAGCGGGACTCATCTGAGGAAACAGGATTGTGTGAGTTTTTTTCGCTTCCTTGGTGAAAAGTCTGCGATTTATTGTGTACGGCTCAGTTTGTTCGGGAATAAAATTATTTTCATCGCGTTCGCGCACAGCCGCTTTTAGCGAACGCACACGGATTCTTGCCGTACCGAGGTTGGACACCTCGTCTATTTTAAGCGTGGTGTATATTTTTTCATGCGACTGCAATATTTCCTGAACCTGATCGGTTGTGACTGCGTCCAGTCCGCAGCCAAACGAGTTAAGCTGGATAAGCTCAAGGCGATTATTTTTGATAACCTCCGCCGAGGCTTCATAAAGCCGTGTGTGATATGCCCATTGATCAACAACTCGTATGTCGCGCTTAAGCTGACCGAGATGGGCGACAGAATCCTCTGTCAGCACGGAAAAACCAAGGGAATTTATCATATCGGGAATTCCGTGATTAATCTCGGGGTCTATATGGTATGGTCTGCCTGCAAGAACTATACCGCGTTCGTTGTGTTCTTTAAGCCATGATATAACGCGCTCACCCTCGGCGCGGATATCCGCCTTATACAATGCAAGCTCAGTAAACGCCGCATCTGCGGCCTGCTCCACAGCCTTTTTTGTGATTCCTGTGTATGCGAAAGTATCGTATATTTGTTTTATAAACGAGGCTTTATCCGAAAGATTGACAAACGGATACAGAAATTTAATTCCGGCCGCACGAACCGCGTCCATGTTGTTGTAAATAACCTCCGGGTATGAGGTTACAATAGGGCAGTTATAGTGATTCCCGGCATTTTTATATTCAATTTGTTCATACGGAATGCATGGGTAGAATATTGTTTTTATGTTTTTGTCGAGCAGGTCTTGGATGTGACCATGGACAAGCTTTGCGGGATAGCATGCGCTTTCGCTCGGAATTGAATCAATTCCTTTTTCATACATTTTGTGAGAGCTTCTGCCCGAAAGGCGCACGGAAAAACCAAGCTCGGTGAACAACGTGTGCCAGAGCGGATAATTTTCATACACATTCAGTACACGGGGGATACCGAGTATGCCAAGCGGAGCGTCGCTTTCTTTGAGCGGCTTATAAGAAAAAGCGCGCTTATATTTGTAATCATATAAATTAGGATATTTCTTTTTTTGTTTTTCCTCTCCCGCGCCGCGTTCACAGCGGTTGCCGGACACAAAACGGTTTCCGTCTCCGAAATCTGTTATGGTAAGCTGACAATGGTTATTGCATTTTTCGCAGTGTGTGAGCGAGGTGTTAAACGTGAAGCTGTCAAGCTCGTCTTTGCGGAGAATATCGCTTTCTGTTCCGTCCCAGCGTTCTTTGGCGATAAGAGACGAGCCGAATGCGCCCATTATGCCCGCAATATCCGGACGGATTACGTTTTTGCCGGTGGTAAGCTCAAAGCATCTGAGAATTGCGTTATTGTTAAATGTGCCGCCTTGAACGACTATCTTGTCTCCCATCAAATCGGGGTCACGGAGCTTTATAACCTTATAAAGCGCGTTTCGGATAACCGAATATGCAAGTCCCGCGCTTATGTCGTTGACTGTCGCGCCCTCTTTTTGAGCCTGCTTAACGCGCGAGTTCATAAATACAGTACAGCGCGTTCCGAGGTCTACAGGATTTTCTGAATCAAGAGCCGCCTGCGCGAACGATATTGTGTCCATGCCAAGGCTTTCCGCAAAGGTCTGAATAAACGAGCCGCAGCCGGAGGAGCAGGCCTCGTTCAGCATAATGCTGTTTATAACGCCGTTTTTTATTTGCATACATTTCATGTCCTGTCCGCCGATGTCAATGATAAAATCAACGCCGGGACAGAAAAAGTCCGCCGCTTTATAATGAGCGATGGTTTCAATTTCACCTTCCTTAATGCGGAACGCCGCTTTTAGAAGAAGTTCGCCGTAGCCTGTGGCGCAGGCGTTGGCGATGTATGCGCCGTCGGGAAGCAGGGAGTATAGCTCTTTTAAAATCTGTATGCCGCAGGTTATGGGGCTTCCCTCGTTTTTGCCGTAGTAGGCATATAGGATTTTGCCGTCGGGGTCTGTCAGAGCCGCCTTTATCGTTGTTGAACCAACGTCAAGCCCAAGAAACACCGGACCTTTTGCTGAGGCAATATCGCCGCGCGCGGCTTTATCAAGGTTATGACGCGAAAAAAACTCCTCGCGCTCTTCATCGTTTTCAAATAATCTGCGCATACGAGTGATTTCAGTGTCAACCTCATTTGCGTTCTGCAAATTATTTATGAGCGTATCTATGTCGGTTTCGGGGCTGCCTTCGTACATTGAAGACGCGCCGAGCGCCACAAACAGCTCCGCGTTTTCCGGAATTTTAAAGCTTTTTGCCGATTTTTCGAGGGCATGTTCAAACTGACGGCGGAGCTGAGGAAGAAAATGCAGAGGACCGCCTAAGAACAGAATATTTCCTTTTATTGGTCTGCCTTGCGCAAGTCCGCTTATTGTCTGCGTAACGACAGCCTGCAAAATAGACGCGGCAATATCTTCGCGCGCCGCTCCCTCGTTTAAAAGAGGCTGGACGTCTGATTTTGCGAATACGCCGCAGCGCGCGGCTATAGGGTAAATAACGCGGTGATTTTCAGCAAGCGCGTTAAGCCCGTCCGCGTCGGTTTTTAAAAGGATTGCCATCTGGTCTATAAAAGAGCCTGTGCCTCCGGCGCAGGTGCCGTTCATACGCTGCTCAAGCCCGTTTGACAAATAGAGGATTTTTGCGTCCTCTCCTCCGAGCTCAATAACAACGTCCGTTTCTGGCAAAAGCTTTGTAACGGCGGATTTCGTTGCAATAACCTCCTGAACAAACGGAAGTTTTAGTATTTTTGATACCAAAAGCCCACCGGAACCGGTTATAACTACTGTGAATTTTGCGGTTTTGAGAGTGTCTTTGGCAAGAAGAAATAAATCCGCTATTGTTTTTTTGATATCGGAATAGTGTCTTTGATATTTTGAAAAAATAATTTTATTATTATCGTCTGTAACAACAATTTTTACTGTTGTCGAGCCTACGTCGATACCCATGTGTAAATTCGTCATGTGAATTTCCACAGCCTTTCTGCCCGCGAATTATATAAAAATACGGTTATCTTATCGCGGGCGGATAAGCCGTGTTGCGCGCTTGTTTGTCGAATTATTGCGCTGCGCATATAAATTATTATACTCTTTTAATATATATTCGTCAAGCGGCAAAGTGATTATCAATAAAAGGAAAATGTAAAGAGTTCTTGACATTTTGCGAAGATATGTTATAATGAGGATATGATGAAAGGAGACTAATATGAAACGTTTTTTGAGAAAACTGAAATTGCATACGCCTGATGAAATGGAAAGGGCAATTATTTTTCGAGCGCAGAGGAATGCTTATATATTTCTGGCGATAGCGCTTTTTCTTTGGTCGATTTATGAAAGCTATAGGGTTTATAATCATAATGGCAGATTAAATCTATTGCCTTGTTTTTTGCTGGTGGCAGCGGTAATTATTCAGACATTATCTCGGCTTGTGATGACTCGAAATGCGGTGAAGGACGATGAGGATTCATACGAAACGGGACCGCTTATAAACATTGTCGCGCTTTTATGCGTTATTTTCAGTATAATTCTCACAATTGTGTCTGCAGTGGTATTGACGGGCGTACGATTATGAGAAATAAAATAAAAGAGCTTCGCAAAGCGTCAGGTTATCGTCAGGAGGATCTTGCGACCGCATTGGGCGTATCGAGACAGACCATTATAGCGATAGAAAACGATAAATATAATCCCACGCTTGAATTGGCCATGAAGCTGGCGAGGTATCTGAACACAACTGTTGAGCAGCTTTTTATATTGGAGGAATAGATATGAAAAAGAAGTTAATTGCGTTTATACTTTACATAATTATGTTAGGGATAGATTTTTATCTTTTGCCGTTTTTGATAAAAGATACCGGAACAGCGATGCTTTTGATGTTGTGTGTTATGCCTCTTATTGCTCTTGCTTCTTCTGTTGCGTATGGAATATACAGAGGGTTTAGTATTACGCCTGCAATCGCCGCGCTTGTTTTATTTATCCCAACGATTTTTATTCACTATAACTCGTCCGCATGGATTTATGCTGTTGTTTACGCGCTGATAGCTCTTGCCGGAATTGGCATAGGAAGAGTGTTTTATAAAAAAAGATGAGAATTCAATATATAAATATCAAAAAGCTTGCAGTTTTAGTGAAAACCGCAAGCTTTTTGATTAATTGCGTTGTGGAACAACAGTAAAAATAAATTGGTATATTTGGCGGCTGAAAAAAATTATTTCAGCAAAACACATTCCTATAGTTATCCATACAAGTTTTTATAATCTGCATAGCCTCGTCGCGCTCGCATACTTCGTTTACAACAGTTTCCTTGCCTTCCAGAGATTTATATACCTTAAAAAAGTGTGAAATTTCATCAAAACGGTGTTTAGGGAGCTGCGTGATATTTGTATATGATGAGTATGACGGGTCTTTAAAAGGTATAGCAATAACTTTTTCGTCAATTTGCTCGTTATCAATCATTTTAATTACGCCTATCGGATAACACCTGACCAATGTTAGCGGAACGATTTCCTCCTGACATAAAACAAGAACGTCGAGCGGGTCGTTGTCCGACGCATATGTACGCGGAATAAAGCCGTAGTTTGCGGGATAATGCGTTGATGTATAGAGAACCCTGTCAAGTATCAGCATACCGGTATCTTTGTCCATCTCATATTTGTTTTTGCCTCCCTTAGGTATTTCAATAACCGCCATGAAATCCTCCGGAGAAATGCGCTTAGGATTGATGTCGTGCCATATGTTTGACATATAAATCTTCCTTTCCGATTTTTATTGGTTTAATTATATCAATCTCACACTGCTTTGTCAATCAATGCCATTTTTTAAATATATTATTTTTTGGGAAGTAACAAAGATGAATTATGAATAAACTGTAAATTTTAATATTTTAATAAAAAGCGGCTGGGCTGGAGCCAACTCCAAGTGTTATACTATTTATAAAAGGCGGTGAGTGTTTTGACAATAAAAGAAGTAAGCGAAAAATACGGGATTACGCAGGATACGCTGAGATATTATGAAAAGGTTGGTATTATACCTCCGGTGTCGCGGACGAAAGGCGGAAAAAGAGATTACAGAGAAGAGGATTTAGGTTGGGTTGAACAGGCGATTTGTATGAGAAGCGCCGGAGTGTCTATAGATGCTTTAATTGAATATCTGAAATTATGTCAGATAGGAAATGAAACAATTTCAGCAAGACTGAATTTATTAAAAAAGCAGAGAGAGCTTTTGTTTGAACAGAAACAACGACTTGAGGCGGCTATGGATAGACTGAATTACAAGGTATCAGTTTACGAGGAAGCCGAAAAGACGGGTGAGCTTATTTGGGATAAAGAAAACTGAGCTTAGATAGTGCGGTTTGATGTATATATTTCGTGTATAATGCAATTTTGCTTTTAAAAAACTGAATTTTAAGTATAACGGAGGGATTTGATATGACATTGCTGACGTCTGTGTTTGCGGCAATAATTTGCACAGTTTTGTGGTATAGGAGCGATGAAAAAAACAATATGCTTTTGCATATTCCGTGTTTTATATTCTGGGGCGCGTTTCTGATGTGGTTGGGGGACGCGATATTTGAATATGCGGAGCTTGGAGCCGAGTATTTCAGACCCGCGCCTTTAGATATGTTAAATGATTTTTATCTTGGTTTATCAGCGGTCGCGCTGGGGCTTGTTATATGGCTTGTTATTCTGCTTATCAAAGACCCGAAAGGTAGAATAAAATCGGCGCTGTTTAAAAACAAAAAATAATTAAAAATACAGTGGATTGCAGCAGGATTGCTGCGGGCTGTTTATCATGTTATCAGAGGTGAACAATATGGAACAAAACGACATCAAAAAATTATTGCAGAGAGTGTCGGACGGAACCATTTCTGTAGACGACGCAATTTTGGCTTTAAAAAACGAACCGTTTGAGGATTTGGGCTATGCAAAACCTGACTTTCACAGAAAAGTGCGGCAGGGCGTTTCGGAGGTGATTTACGGAGCGGGAAAAACCGCTGAACAGATTATTGGAATTTCAAAGGCATTTATAGAAAAAGGACAGAAAGATATTCTGATTACCAGACTTGATGAGAATAAAGCGGAGGAAATAGGAAAAGAGATTCATGTTGATTACAAAGCTGCGGCTCGAATAGGGATAATAGGGAAAATGCCGTCTGCCCGTGCAGGTAAAATAGTTGTTGCCACCGGCGGTACAAGCGATGTACCGGTTGCGGAGGAGGCTGCGGTAACGGCGGAAATGTTCGGGAATAATGTGGTGCGCCTTTATGACGTGGGCGTTTCAGGAATACACAGACTGCTTGCTCATACTGATGAAATCATGACCGCCCGCGTTATTATTGCGATTGCGGGAATGGAGGGCGCGCTGGCAAGCGTTATCGGCGGTCTGGCGGATTGTCCCGTGATTGCTGTTCCTACAAGCGTGGGATACGGAGCGTCTTTCGGCGGCGTGGCCGCACTTTTGTCGATGCTCAATTCCTGTGCAAGCGGAGTTAGCGTTGTCAATATAGACAACGGTTTCGGAGCGGCATATCAGGCGTCTATGATAAATAGGACAGGAGGTTTGGAGTAATGAAAATATTGTATATTGACTGCAATATGGGAGCGGCTGGAGACATGCTTATGTCCGCGCTTTTAGAGCTGCACGAAGATGCGGACAGATTTATAGAAAGGCTGAACTCGGTTGGAATTCCGAATGTTAATGTGATCAAGAATACAAGCGTGAAATGCGGCATAACGGGAACTCATATTGATGTGACGGTAAACGGCGGGAGCGAGGATGAGCATATGCACGAACATCATCACGACCACAGCCATCACCACACAGGTATGCATGAAATAGAGCATATTATAAAGCGTCTTGACCTTCCTGAAAAGGTGCGTGGAGATATATCGGCGGTATATCGTTTGATTGCAGACGCAGAGAGCCGCGCTCATGGCTGCGATATTGAACATATACATTTTCATGAGGTGGGCACAATGGACGCCGTTGCGGATATTACGGGCGTTTGTATGCTGATGCATGAGCTTGCTCCGGATAAGGTTGTCGTTTCGCCTGTTCATGTCGGCTGCGGGCAGGTTAGGTGCGCGCATGGTATATTACCGGTACCCGCGCCTGCAACAGCGCATATTTTGAAAGATGTTCCGATTTACGGCGGCAGTATTCAGGGAGAACTGTGTACTCCCACGGGCGCGGCGCTGTTAAAGTATTTTGCAGATGAGTTTGGGAATATGCCGGTTATGCGTGTGTCGGGGATTGGGTACGGAATGGGCGCAAAAGACTTTGAAACAGCGAATTGTCTGCGCGTTATGCTTGGCGGGAGCGACGGGGACAAGACGGAGCAGATTTTTGAATTAAGCTGTAATATTGACGACATGACGGCTGAAGAAATCGGGTTTGCGTCGGAGCAGATTATGAAAGCCGGAGCGGCGGATGTGTTTACAACGCCGGTGGGAATGAAAAAAAATCGTCCGGGAATATTGCTTTCCTGTTTATGCAGGGGGGAAAACAAGGCGGAAGTGATAAACGCCATCTTCAAATATACCTCAACTATTGGTTTGCGTCAATATGTCTGCGACCGGTATGTTCTTGACAGAACCGAATCCGAGATTGAAACGCAATATGGAAGCGTTCGTGTTAAGTGTTCTAGCGGATACGGCGCGGAACGCGTGAAGACAGAATATGACGCGGCTGCCCGCATTGCCGGAGATTGCGGAATATCGATACGCGAGGCCCGCGCATTGATTGATAAGGAGCTGTCAGACAATGGATATAAACGATAAATATAATAAATTACAGAATCATCTTAAATCGCTTGGAAATGCGGCGATTGCGTTTTCCGGCGGAGTTGATTCAGCTTTTTTGCTTAAAGCGGCAAAGAACGCGCTCGGAGATAACGTTATCGCGGTTACTATAAGGTCTTGCCTTATACCAGAAAGCGAGATTCTTGAAGCGGCTGAATTTTGCAGAAGAGAGAAAATACGGCATTTTATATGCGGCGTTAATCCTCTGGAAATAAGCGGGTTTGAGAATAATCCGCCTGAGCGCTGTTATATATGCAAGAAAGCAATATTTAAAGTGATAAAGGAAGCTGCCTATGAAAGAGGAATCAGCGTAGTTGCGGAAGGCTCGAACATTGATGATAACGAAGATTACAGGCCGGGGCTGAAAGCTATAAAAGAGCTTGGGGTGTTAAGTCCGCTTCAGGAAACAGGCTTTACCAAAAAAGAAATTCGCGGTATGTCCGAAAAACTTAAGCTTCCGACGTGGAATAAACCGTCGCTTGCCTGCCTTGCATCAAGATTTGCGTATGGTGAGAAAATAACGAAAGAAAGGCTTGCGCGCGTTGAAAGAGCGGAGAAGGTATTGGCGGACTTAGGGCTTAAACAGTTTCGTGTGCGTGTGCACGGCGATATTGCGAGAATTGAAGCGTTGCCTGAAGATTTTCAAAAACTGGTTGAGTCAAGCGGACAAATATATTCTGATTTGAAATCGCTTGGTTTTTCTTATGCGGCGATGGATTTGCGGGGCTACAGAACAGGGAGCATGAATGAAACTATTATTGAGAAGAAAGCCTAAACTAACGAATTTATAAAGTATTGTGCATAAAATACATTTCATAATATAAAAATGAAAAATAGCGTTTATGCAATACATCCCATTGCATGTTTTGTATAATATGAATAAAAACAGTTGACTATTTAAAATGTTTAGTGTATTATTATATAAACTGGAAATTATTAAGGGAGGTTTGGCGTTGAATTACAATGGAAAAAGAGTTCCGCCTGTAGTGATACGACGTCTGCCGAGATACTACAGATATTTGGGAGAACTCATAAGAAACGGCGTTATGCGGATTTCGTCAAATGCGCTCAGCGAGCGGATGGATGTGACTGCCTCTCAGATACGTCAGGATTTTAATTATTTTGGAGGTTTCGGGCAGCAGGGATATGGCTACAATGTTGAGCATTTATATATGGAGATAGGCGATATACTTGGTCTTCACGACGGCTACCGTACCGCTATTGTCGGCGCGGGAAATCTCGGACGCGCGCTTGCAAACCATGATACCTTTGAAAAGCGCGGGTTTAAGCTGAGAGCGATATTCGATAATTCTCCCGATGTTGTGGGAACGACTATTCATGGCATTGAGGTTATGCATATAGATGTTATGGATGATTTTCTGGCTGAAAATCCGATTGACATAGGTATTTTAGCGGTTCCGCGAAGCGCGGTCAGCGAAACTGCGGACAGGCTTGTTGCGGGCGGCGTTAAGGGGCTTTTGAATTTTTCATATGCAGAGCTTAAAATGGAAAAGGATGTGGCGATTGAAAACGTTCATTTATCCGATTCTCTTATGACGCTGTCATATAAAATAAAACAGGGTGAATAGACCGGAGGTTAACATATGACGCGGGTTATTGCGGCGACAAAAAACAAGGGTAAAATTCGTGAGATACAATCTATTTTGGGCAGACTGGGTTTTGAGGTTGTATCGCAGGCAGATGCTAATATTGATGTGGACATTGAAGAGACGGGAAAGACGTTTGAGCAGAACGCTTTGATTAAAGCGCGGGCGGTTGCGATGATGTGCGACGACGTGGTGCTTGCGGATGATTCAGGGCTTTGTGTTGACGCTCTTGACGGTGCGCCGGGAGTGTATTCTGCAAGATATGCAGGAGAAGACGCCTCGGACGGAGACCGTATGCGCAAACTGCTTGACGAGATGAAAGACGTGTGCGGCCGCAAGGCGAGGTTTGTGTGCGTGGTTGCTATGATTTTTCCGGATGGCAGGGAAGTGACCTGCGAGGGAGAAGTTTTAGGAGAGATTACGCATGAGCCGCGCGGCAGCGCCGGATTTGGATACGACCCGATTTTTTACAGCGACGAGCTTAAAAAGACATTCGGAGAAGCAACGGAACAGGAAAAGGACGGCGTGAGCCACCGCGCTCATGCGCTTGAAAACCTTTGCAGAAGACTGGAGGGAGAACAATAATGGATGTTTTTGCGGAGTATATGGTTAAGCGGAAAAAAGAAGCTAAGGATTATGCAATTATAGCGGCGATTGTTATAGCGGGCATTATTTTAACCGTGGCTTGCTTTTTCGTAATTATGTTTTTAGTATTGTCAAAAATTAATATTGCGGGCGTAGCGTTTGTCGTTATAGCTGCAGTATGGTACGGCGCATATTTGCTTATACATATGCGCAATTTGGAATATGAATATATTTTAACAAACAGCGACCTTGACGTGGACAAGATTGTTGCGCGCAGGGGAAGAAGACACGTTGAAGACGTGGATTTAAAAGAAATATTAATATGCGCCTGCACGGAGGACAACGCTTTTGCGCATGAATATAAAAATACGGAAGGACTTTCAAAGATAATTGATGTTACCGGAGATAAGGCGAACGGAGGAGTGTATTTTATTGATTATAACGCGGACGGCGGACGACGCAGACTGTTGTTTCAGCCGAGTAAGAAAATGCGCGACGGCATGAAAAAAGCAAATTCCCGCTGTGTTCATATTTTTGGGGAAGAAGTATGATTGTTGGAATAGGAACAGACATAATAGAAATAGAAAGAATAAAAAAAGCGATGAGCAAGGCTGACTTTTGCCGTCGCTTTTTTTCAGATGAAGAAAACGAATATTTTAAACTGCGCGGTTTTGCGCCGCAGACGGTCGCGGGGAATTTTTGCGCGAAGGAGGCGTTCGTAAAGGCAATGGGAACGGGTTTTCGCGGTTTTGCCATTAAGGATATAGAGGTGCTGCGTGATAAAAACGGAAAGCCGTATATAAAATGCAGTAGAATATTCGGATATAAGATTCATGTGTCTATATCTCACAGCCGCGAGTATGCTGTGTCGCAGGTTGTGATTGAAAGAGACGATGTAACGGCTTTATAGAGGGAAAAAGAATGCTATTCAAATATAAAAATAATAGGTTGGAAACTTTGCCATACTATAATTGTGCTGATTTTGGTAAAAAAGAAAAAGATTTAGAAAATTTGCTCGCGGAACAGTTGAGAGAGATATACATAGAGGATGCTCAGTTAATGACTATATTTCAGGAACGTCAGCGACAGCCCGAACCTGATATATGCGCTTTGGATAAGAACGGGAATTTAATTATATTTGAATTGAAGCGCGGCAACGTTAATGAGGATACGACTATTCAGATAATGCGATATGCGCAGAAATACGGAAGAAAAAGCTATTGGGAGTTAAATCGGATTTATAAGACGTATCTGAGCAAGCAAAATGAAGAAAATATGCAATGTGAAAACGGTGAATTAAAAGAAGCTCACGCCGCTGCGTTTGATTTGGAAATTCCGTTAAATGAGGAGGAGTTTAACAGAAGTCAGAAGCTGATTATTGTAGGAAGCGCGGCGGACGCGTCGATTGTTTCAGCGGTAGATTATTGGAGGTCAAAAAATTTGGATATAGATTTTTTGCCGTATAGATTTTATGAGATTGCAGGCGAGACTTATTTTGAATTCTTTGCAAAGCCGTATGATGTCCACTTTAATCCTAAAGAAAAAAAAGGTATTTTATTTGACACAAACAGAACTTATGATGAAAATGCGATATGGGATATGTTTGCGCAGAGTAAAGTCAGCGCGTATGGAAACGCGGCAAGATACGCGGATAATTTTAATAAGGGCGATTATGTGCTTTATTATCACCGTTGGCGCGGCGTTGTTGGCGCGGGGATTGTTGAGGACATAAAAACTTCGGACGGAGATGAATTAAAACAGGAAAGATACAGAAAAGTTAGACTCCTTACGCCGATGATTGAGAGCGAAGATGAAATTAAAAGCATATCAGCGTCAGAATTAAAAAGTTTACTAAATAAAAATTTTTATTTTGCATCGACTATTAAAACCCCGTATTTATCCAAGGATGAAGCGGAAATGATTATTGAAGAACTGAAGAAAAAATATAATTAAAGAGTGTCGGTATAGGTGTAGTGAGGAGAAAATTATGAAAGCTTGTTACAAGGAGCAGATGCGGGAGGCAGACCGCGCCGCGTCGGAGCTTGGCGGCATACCGGGTATATTATTGATGGAGCACGCGGCGTACGCGGTTTTGGAGGCTTTGCCCAAAAATGCGGGAAGCTATGGGATATTCTGCGGAAAGGGAAACAATGCGGGAGACGGATTTGCCGTCGCTCGTATGCTTATGTCGAGCGGCGAGCGGGTAAGCGTATATCTTGCGTGCGGAGATGGATTTTTGGGCGACTGCGCTGTTAATTATGAAATTTTAAAACGTATGAACGCGGATATTATGACGCTTGACCATAGCAGCGATTTAGAAAAAATAGTATCTGCTCATAGCGTTACTGTAGACGCAATTTACGGTACCGGGGTACGCGGAGAAATCAGCGGTTTGGCGTCTGATTTAATTAAAGCAATTAATTTAAGAGCGAAACAGGTTTACTCCGTTGACGTGCCCAGCGGTATGGACAGCAATACGGGCGGCATTTGCGGCGTGTGCGTCAAAGCGGATGTTACGGTGACGTTTGCCGCGTATAAAATCGGTATGTTTTTATATCCCGCCGCAAATTACGCAGGACAGGTGCGTGTTTGCAGCATAGGAATACCCGAGCATATATTGGATAGCTGCGGCGGGGCGGAGGTTATTGATGCAGATATGGCGCGTAAAATGATTCCTCAGCGGCATAATAATTCGCATAAAGGCACATATGGAAAAACGCTTGTGATAGGCGGAAGCGCAGGTATGACAGGCGCGGTCTGTCTGGCGGCAAAAGCCGCTTTAACAAGCGGGTGCGGTATTGTAACGTCGGCGGTGCCTGCGTCGCTTAATCCTATACTTGAAACGAAGCTTACAGAAGAAATGACAATTCCGATAACCGATGAGGACGGACATTTCGGAGCATGCGCGGGAGAACGGATTGCAGAAATTGCAGACGGATTTGACGCCGTTTTATTCGGACCGGGAATAGGAAGAGACGAATATATTTGCGATATGCTTGAATATATTGTGATGAACACAGATTTACCGTTAATAATTGATGCGGACGGGCTGTACGCGCTTGCAAAAAATCCCGATATTTTAAAGAAACGGCGTGGGAAAACAGTTTTAACGCCGCATATGGGTGAAATGGAGCGTTTGTGCGGAAGAAAGCTTGCGGAAAGCCATAAGCTTGAATTTTGTCGTTATTTTGCGAAAGAATATGGGATAACGCTCGTTTTAAAAGGACACCATACTTTAGTCACAGACGGAAACGGACGGCAATATATTAATAATACGGGGAATTCAGGCATGGCGACGGCAGGCAGCGGCGATGTGCTTGGCGGCATAATTGTTTCGCTTGCCGCGCGCATGGAGAATATTACCGACGCGGCGGCGCTCGGAGTGTATCTGCATGGATGCGCGGGCGACGCGGCGGCTGAGAAACTTGGAGAAAACGGGATGCGGGCGTCGTCTATTATAGACTGCATTCCTCAGATTATGCGCACATAAAGGCATATTTTACTTGTAGACCTTTTTTCACTGATATGATATAATTACGAAGGAATGATGAAAATGAATAAACGGGCATGGGCGGAGGTAAGCCTTGACGCGATTGCTTCAAATATACGTGAAATACGGCGCATAACTTCGCCGGCAGCGAAAATTATGGCGGTTGTTAAAGCGGATGCGTATGGACACGGTTTTCTTGAAACAGCAAAGACGCTTTTGGAAAACGGCGCGGATTGTCTGGCTGTGGCGATGCTTCAGGAAGCAAAGCAGCTCAGAAGCCGAGGAATAACAGTTCCGATATTGATTTTGGGCGCGACGAGCTCGGAAGCAGTTGACGATATTCTGGATTTTGATATTATTCCGAATGTGTTTGACTATGAGTTTGCGAAGGCGCTTTCGTATGCGGCTGAGAAGAAAGATAAGATTGTAAAAATTCATATAAAAATAGACACCGGAATGACCCGTATAGGCTTTGTTGCTGATGATGGCGATAACAGCGTAATCATTGAGGAAATTTTGAAGATTTCGCGTTTGCCGTATATAGAAATTGATGGGATATTTTCTCATTTTTCCACAGCGGACGAGGAGGACGTGTCATTTACAAAAACACAGTTTAGGCGTTTTATGTCGGTGTGCGACGGTCTCTCGGAAAAAGGACTTACCATTCCGTGCCGGCATATATGTAACAGTGCGGGGATAATTATGTATCCGGAAATGCATCTTGATATGGTTCGTCCGGGAATTATTTTATACGGATTATATCCGTCCGACGAGGTTGATAAAACGAAATTGAAGCTTACGCCAGCAATGACGTTAAAAGCAAGGATTTCGCTTGTTAAAGAGGTTAAAGCGGGAAGAGAAGTAAGCTATGGAAAAACGTACATAACCGATAAGCGGGTTAAAATTGCGACCGTGCCTATTGGTTATGCCGACGGATACCCGCGTGTTTTAAGCGGGAAAGCGAAAATGGCGGTTAACGGCAAAAGAGTCGACGTCATAGGCAGAATTTGCATGGATCAATGTATGATTGACGCAACAAATGTCAATACTATCAGTGCAGGTGACGAAGTAACCATTTTCGGAGCAGACACCGTAACGGCAGACGACGTTGCAAAATGGGCGGGAACTATCCATTATGAAATCGTTTGCGTGACGGGGAAGCGTATTCCGCGGATTTATATCAGTAATGGAAAGGCGGTGAAGGTGTTAAATTATCTTTTATGATTAAAAAACGAAAATGAAACAGGGGGCCTGATTGCTTTGTCACAGAAAAAGAAAGTCTTTTTGTCCCTGTCTGACGGCGAGTGGGACTGTCTTTCAAAGACAGCCGAGCGTCGTAGCGAAAGTGTTGATGAATTGGTTAGTGAAGCAGTTAAGAAACAAATAGCAGCGGATAGGGCTAAAGCACTCAAAAACGGCTATGAGGAAATGGCGCAAATAAACCTCAGCCTTGCGGAAGCTTGTTTGACAAGCGATGAGCAAGCGCTTAGCGAGTATGAGGAAAAACTGACGGAGTGTGAATAGGTTGTGATTATTAAACGAGGAGATATTTATTACGCCGATTTAAGTCCTGTTGTAGGTTCTGAGCAAGGAGGAGTCAGACCTGTATTAATTATTCAGAACGATGTCGGAAATAAATACAGCCCTACTGTAATAGCGGCGGCAATCACGTCGCAGATTAATAAGGCGAAGATGCCCACGCATATTGAGCTTGCGGCGTCGGAGTACGGTCTGCACAAAGATTCCGTTGTATTACTCGAGCAAATCAGGACAATTGACAAAAGACGGTTGAGAGAGAAAATCGGTCATTTGGACGCAAAACTGATGAAAAGCGTCAATCAGGCGCTGTCGGTCAGCTTTGGGTTAGGTGATTTTTAATGTTGCTTTGACTTTTGAGAAGATATAGGAGGAAAGCGGCATGGATATGAAGAGGTCATATGTAACGTTTTTGGATGTTACATATGAAAATAGGGAAAGAGCCGTTTTCGTTAACGGCTCTTTTTGCGCGCGTTTTTTAGGGAAGAAATTTTGTGGATATATAATATAAACAGAAAAAGGCAAGACCTCAAACGGTTATGCCAAAGTTTTTAGGTTTTAAAAATAGCCCTTATACTTTGACGAGTGGGGCTATTTTGATGTTTTAGCAAATGCTATAAGTATTACAATAACGAGAATAACAATTCTGATTATCCATTTTCTCATAACAACCACCCCATTTCGGGAATGGCATAACCTTCCAGCGTTTACACTGTTTTCAGTCTTAGCTTTAGCGTCGAATCTTTTCGGCAAAATTATTTTAAATCAAATGATTTTATATTTCAATTTTTTATAAAAATATTCGTGTTATAACAATCCCCGTTTATTTCTGCGAGAAAGAAA
>CATJNN010000139.1 GCA_949742185.1 uncultured Clostridia bacterium
ATATAAATTAATAAACGTTAAGACACATAACCCTTTATATTATTTAATCTGTTTTTTATAATAACACAAATTTTCTCCATATGCAACACTTGATTTATATTTCACCATAAAGTATAATAATTATAGGCTAAATATGTAAGTCTCAAAAATTAAAAATGGAGGGTTTTATATGAAAATAGAAACAAAATGCATCCAATCAGGATATACTCCTAAAAACGGCGAACCCCGCGTCCTGCCGATTGTCCAAAGCACAACATATAAATACGATACAAGCGAATACATGGGAAAGCTATTTGATTTAGAGGAAAACGGATTTTTCTATACACGTCTTGCTAATCCAACGACAGCGGCGGTTGAAGAAAAAATTGCCGCTCTTGAAGGCGGCGTAGGCGCTATGATGACCTCCGCTGGTCAGGCGGCAACTCTCATCGCGGTAATGACAATATGCTCTGCAGGCGATCATATTTTATGTTCGGCGGCAGTATACGGCGGCACTTTCAATCTTCTTGGAGTCACTCTTTCTCGCTTTGGTATTGAAGTAACTTTTGTAGACCCCGACGCTCCCTTAGATGAGATTCAAAAATTTATAAAACCGAACACCCGTGCCGTAATGGGCGAAACAATAGCAAACCCTGCGCTTAACGTGCTTGATATTGAAAAATTTGCCGCTCTTGCCCATAGGAATAATATACCGTTAATCGTAGACAACACTTTTGCAACGCCTATCCTTTGCCGTCCGTTTGAATTCGGAGCCGATATAGTAATTCACTCCACATCAAAATATATGGACGGACATGCGGTCGCTCTTGGAGGCGTAATTGTTGACAGCGGTAATTTTGACTGGGCGGCAAGCGGTAAATTCCCTGCTTTCACCACCCCAGACAATTCATATCACGGCGTTATTTACACCGAGAACTTCGGCAAAGCGGCATACATCACAAAAGCCCGCGTTCAGCTTATGCGCGACATAGGCTCAACACCCTCTCCTCAAAACGCATTTTTACTAAATCTCGGACTTGAAACTCTTGCTCTCCGTATGCAGAGACATTGTGAGAACGCTAAAAAAGTTGCTACTTTCTTAGAAAACGACATCCGCGTTGAATGGATAAATTATCCGGGTCTCGCTTCAAGCAAATACGCGCCTTTAGTTGAGAAATATATGCCGAACGGAGCAAGCGGCGTCATATCCTTTGGCGTTAAAGGCGGACGCGAAGCGGCAACGCATTTTCTCAACAATCTCAAGCTCGCGGCAATAGTAACGCATGTTGCGGACGCGCGCACCTGCGCTTTGCATCCCGCCAGCACAACGCACCGTCAGATGACCGACGCAGAATTAAAAGAATGCGGCATAAGTTCTGATTTAGTACGTCTCAGCGTAGGAATAGAAAATGTGGTCGATATTATTGAAGATATAGACAAGGCTCTTGACTGATTTAATCCTTAATATAAAAAAATCCGGCGGAATAACATCTTCCGCCGGACTTTTTTATTAACCGCACCATAAACAATTACAATAAATCAAAATATTAAACCATAATTTATTATTTTTGTTGTTTGATTTAAAACCACATTTAAATAAAAGATAACGCAAAACACTAAACTCAGCGTTATTTTAATTTTAACATGTTCAAGCCAAATTAAAATGCAGAAAATCTTATACTTTTCTCCATCTTCTGTTATTATGTTAATAAAAAAAGAAAGGAAAATAAATCCCTTTCTTAAGCTTCATTTTGTCTGCGATAAAACTGTATTTCAACAGCTTTTGTTAACACGTCAATATAACTATATGAAATTCTGCTTCCTTTGTTATCGTCGGCAAGACGAACAGTAAACACACTGGGATATATGCTGTCGATAACACCCTTGCGTATAAGAATATTCTTTCTGCCTATTTTTGCCGTGAGTCTGACCTTGTCTCCAACATGTCTTTCAAGACTGTTACGGATTTTTATCAACTGGTTTTTTTCAGCCAAATTTCACACATCCAATCTGTTTATTAATATATTAAACACATATGTATTAGCTCTATCCATATTATAGCATATAAAATGAAAAATGTCAATCATAATACAGTTTCTTTTCAAAAATATGACGAATTAATTTTCCAGATTAAGACGTTTTTCTTTTTGCATGCGTCTGTATACAAAAGGCGTACAATCAGTGTATTTTCTAAAAATATCGTTATATCTCTGCTGACTGCTGAAACCAACAGACAACGCAATATCGCTTATTTTCATGTCGGTACATGCTAAAAGCTCCTTTGATTTTTCAACACGTACCTGTAAAATATAACTTTTAGGCGTTATATTAAACTCCTGTTTAAACATGTGTGCAAAATAACTTTCGCTTAAAAACACATATTTCGCAATATCTGAAAGCACTATCTCACGGTTATAATTCGCATCTATATATTCTTTTGCAATTTCCATAAGCTCTTTCACTTTAGCGGACCGGTTTTTCACAGACAGCTCCCACTCGTTTTTGAGCGTGCGCGAAATAAGCACAAAAAGCTCCATTAAAAGCAGGTTTGTCATTAAATCCTCCCACATAAGCCCCGACTCCCGCTCACGCAATATCCTTTCCAAAACAGAAATAATGTCATTTTTGCGCGGCAAACTTAAATGAGTATACGCCCCTGCTTTATCATCGTTCACAAACTCTATAAAATCCGCCATGGACACGTCTGAAATATTACGGCTACGCGCGTCCTCAAATAAAAAGCTAAGAACTAAAAAATCACATTTCTCATCCGTGTTTACTATAAATTTATGCCGTTTGCACGGCTTGATTATTATTATATCGTTTGGAGAAAGATGTACATTATCTCCTTCTATAACAAATACCGCGCTTCCTTTTTTAACATACAGCATTTCAAAATGACCATGCCTGTTCGGAGACATAGACCATGTTGAATCATGCACTCTTTCAAGAGACTTAACAACGACCGGAAGAAAATTTTGCTGTGATAAAAACGCTTTCCATGTGCTTGGAAGTTTTTCTTTATCATATTGACTTCTGTTTTTTTTATCCTCCATACCTATGTCTCCTCTCCGTTTTTTTGATTTTATTATACATAAAAAAAACGCAAACGTCTATAAACAGCGCAAAAAATTTTAATTGCCTTTAACGGATAATTATGATATTATGAGTTATAGTAAAATTAAGGAGTGTGGGTCAGTTGCAGACTTTATCAAATAAAAAACGTTCTCAGGCGCTCGCGGGTTTCGACTGGACACTGTGCATTCTGTCAGTGGTTGCCGCAATTTTCGGCATCATAGCAATATATAGCGCAACCCGCAGTATGCCGGGAAGTTCTCTTTCAAAAGTTCTCGTACAGTCCGGCTCATTTGTGGTCGGCTTTGGCATTATGATTTTGTTGAGTTTTTTTGACTATGAACAATTTGAAGTGCTGACAAAATATATTTATTTATTTTGCATTCTGATGCTTGCCGTCGTTCTGATACCGGGCGTCGGCAAATCGGGCGAATGGGGCGCGCGAAGCTGGATACGAATAGGACCTGTGGGAATACAGCCGGCAGAACTTGTAAAAATAGGGTTTATAATTACATTTGCAAATTTTCTTGAGAAAAAAAGCGACGAAATAAATCATCCGAAAAACGTGCTTAAAGCGCTTGTTCATATAGGTATTCTAGCGGGACTGATTATGTGCCAGCCCGACACCGGAAGCACTCTCGTTTTAATATTTATCTTTATGTGCATGATTTTCTCGGCGGGGCTGTCGTTTAAATATATTCTGCCGGCAGTCGGCGCAGGACTCGCCTCGCTTCCGCTGATTTACTTTTTCGTGCTCGACAAATTTCAAAAAGACCGCATAATGGTATTTTTAGACCCCGAGCGCGACCCGCTTAATACAGGATACAACGTTATACAATCAAAAATTGCGGTTGGCTCAGGTCAGCTTTTCGGAAAAGGGTATTTACAGGGAATACAAAATCAGATGGGGCATTTGCCTACAAAACATACGGACTTTATTTTTTCCACAATCGCAGAGGAATTTGGTTTTATAGGCGCAGCCCTTTTGGTTGTCGTTCTGTTTATGATTATATATAAATGCATACGCACGGGACAGCGCGCCGACACTCCGTTCGGACGATATATATGCGTAGGCGCGGCGGCAATGTTTATTTTTCACACATTTGAGAATATTGGTATGTGTATAGGTCTTATGCCGGTTACAGGCATTCCGCTCCCGTTCATAAGCTACGGCGGCTCGTCGCTTTTGACAAATATGCTTGCAATAGGACTTGTGTTAAGCGTAAGCTACAGAAGCAGAGACACATTGTTTTAAAGATACTGCAAAGTTGATATATAAAATATGCTATAAATATTATTGATTCTGAATATTAGAATTTGTGCAAAAAACAGGAGATGATAATATGGAAATTGAGAAAATTTTAAATAATGGAAAAGTACTTGCGCTTGTAACGGGAAATGAGAAAATAATAACTGACACCCAATCCTCATTAGATTTAGCAATATCAGTTAAATATAATACTTCTTCAAATAAAATCGTAATTGATAAAAACGTTATAGCAGAAGATTTTTTCATTTTAAGCACTGGACTTGCAGGAGAGATTTTACAAAAATTTATAAATTACGATATAAAAGTCGCAATATATGGGGATTATTCTAAATATACAAGTAAACCGTTAAAGGATTTTATATATGAATGTAATAAAGGAAAAGATTTCTTTTTTGTTTCCTCAAAAGACGAGGCAGTTCAAAAACTAATAAATATATAAAATATTACAAATTCTGATAACAGATATGACCACTCCAAAAAACGAGTGGTCTTTTTAATATCTGTTCTGTTTTTTACATATACTTATACTATTTTATTAATTGTAGTTTAGCAAAAAATATGATAAAATATAAATGTTAATTATTAAAATATGAGGGGGCTAAAACATGATATCATATGAGCTGACAGATGAAAAACGCAAGTATTTAAAACTGCTTGCAGAAAAATATCCGTCAATCCCCGCGGTCAGTCGAGAAATTATAAACCTAAACGCCATTTTAAATCTTCCTAAAGGAACAGAACATTTTATGAGCGATTTGCACGGCGAGTACGAAGCGTTTTATCATATTCTTAACAACAGCTCCGGCGTTATACGTGAAAAAGTCAAGCTCACATTCGGCGATATTTTAGGCGAGCACGAGCGGCGTGAGATATGCACTCTCATCTATTATCCAGAAGAAAAGCTAGAAATGCTTAAAGCACGCGGCTGGGCAACTCCCGAATGGTATAAAGTAACGCTTAAACAGCTTATAGAGCTCGCTAAAGTGTTGTCGTCAAAATATACGCGCTCCAAAGTGCGCAAAGCTCTGCCCCCCGAGTTCTCATATATCATAGACGAGCTTCTCCACGCCCAACCGGACGAAGACAACAACCAGTATGTATATCATGAAAAAATCCTTGATACCATTATCGGCATAGACAGCGGAGACGAATTTATAATTGCTCTTGCCGCTTCTATAAAACGTCTTGCCGTTGACCATCTTCATATAGTCGGAGATATTTTTGACCGCGGTAACGGCGCGGATAAAATTATCGAGCTTTTAATGGAGTATCATTCTCTCGATATACAATGGGGCAATCACGATATTCTTTGGATGGGTGCGGCAGCGGGAAGCCGCGCGTGCGTAGCGGCAGCGGTTAGAAATAACATAAAATATAATAATATGTCAATTCTCGAAAGCGGCTATGCCATAAGTCTGCGCTCTTTAACGCTGTTTGCAGAAAAAACATACTCGAAAAACGAACCTATGGAAGCGGCTTTAAAAGCAATTTCCATTATTCTTTTTAAACTTGAAGGTCAGATTATTCAGCGTCATCCCGAATACGAAATAAATCACATGTTATTGCTTGATAAAATAGATTTTGAAAACGGCATCGTATACACCAATGGAACAAGCTACTTCCTTAACGACACCGATTTTCCAACGGTAAACCCTGAAAATCCATATGCGCTTACATCTGAAGAGGAGAAAATTATTGACGAGTTAACTTCTTCTTTCCAAAATAGCGAGCGTTTGCAAAAGCATATCCAATTTTTATATGCCAAGGGAGGCATGTATCGCTTGTACAACGGAAATCTGCTTTTTCACGGATGTATTCCTCTTGACGAAAACGGTAATTTTGACGGGGTAACAATCGACGGAAGAATATATCTCGGCAAAACATATATGGACTACGCTGAAAAAACAGCCCGCAGAGCATATTTCTCGCATGACAGCGAAGCTCTTGATTTTATGTGGTATTTATGGTGCGGAGAAAAATCGCCGCTTTTCGGGCGCAAAATTAAAACGTTCGAGCGTATGTTTATAGACGATAAAACTGCTTGGAACGAGGAAAAAAATCCATACTTTACGCATTATAAATCTGAACGCACCTGCGCCATGATATTGCGCGAATTCGGGCTTTTTTCCGATATGTCCCATATAATAAACGGTCACACGCCGATACATGCAAGCGAGGGTGAAAATCCGGTTAAATCAAATAAAAAACTTATAGTAATCGACGGCGGCTTCTGCAAGGCATATCAGGGAGCAACAGGAATAGCGGGCTACACTCTCATTTATAACTCGCACGGTATGCGCATTAAAGCTCACCAGCCATTTGAAAGCATTGAAAAAGTTTTAACCGAAAACAAAGATATAGAATCAAGCTCAGATATGTTTGAAACCGAACGCAGCCGCGTTATGGTAAAAGATACTGATAACGGAAAATATATAAGAGACATGATAGACGATTTAAAGCTTCTGCTATACGCATATCGTCAGGGTATTGTGGCTCCTCAGAGCAGCGGCATAAAAAAACAATGAAAATATTTAAAATTAATGAAAACAAAAAACAATATCTTTCACTGCTTCTTATCGGAGACAAGCAGGAAAGCATGATTGATAAATATCTTGAACGCGGCGTTATGTTTGCTTTATACGACGACGGAGTTAAGGCTGTTTGTGTTGTAACAAACGAGGGGAACAGTATTATTGAAATAAAAAATATTGCAGTTAAGCCGCAATATCAGAGAATGGGATATGGGAGAAAACTCATAGAGTTTATTTCTGAAAATTATAAAAATAAATATTCTTTTTTGCAGGCAGGAACAGGAGACAGTGACCTAACCGTCCCTTTTTATGAAAAATGCGGCTTTAAACGCTCCCACATAAAGAAAAACTTTTTTACAGACAATTATAATCATCCAATATATGAAAACGGAAAACTTCTCACAGACATGATTTATTTCAGAAAGAATCTGCAAGATTAAACTAATATTAAAAATATCTATCAAAGGTTGACAAATACACATACGACGCTTATAATTCATATTACCGACATTTTAAAGAGGTAATAATTATGGCAAACGATATGACAAAAGGCAACCCTGTTAAATTAATTTTATCCTTCATGCTTCCCTTGCTGCTTGGTAATTTATTTCAGCAGCTATACAGCATGGCGGACACTATTATAGTAGGCCGCACAATAGGCGTGCAGGCTTTGGCGGCAGTCGGAGCAACAGGCTCAATTTCATTTTTAATGATAGGCTTTGTTCAAGGTATAACAAGCGGTTTTGCTGTTATAACAGCTCAGCGCTTCGGCGCAGGAAGCGAAGCAGGAGTACGGCGCAGTGCCGCCGCAAGCATTTCTCTCAGTATAATAACCGCCGTTATTATGACCGCTGTAAGCGCGCTTGCCGCGCGTCCGCTTCTAGAGCTTATGAAAACTCCGCCCGATATTATAGATATGTCGTACGATTATATTATCGTAATTTTCTGCGGCATTTCATCCGCGGTATTTTTCAATCTGTTCTCAGCAATAGTACGTTCTCTTGGCGACAGCCGTACTCCGCTTATATTTCTTGTGCTTGCAAGCATACTTAATATAATTCTTGATTTTGCGCTTATTTTAGGCTTCGGCATGGGCGTTGAAGGCGCAGGATACGCAACTGTTACAGCGCAGATTTTTTCGGGAATTTTATGTTTTATATACAGTATGAAAAAATATAAAATACTTCGTCTGCATAAAGAAGACTGGCATTTTGACCGAAGCTTCTGGGGAATGCATTTAGCGGCGGGACTTCCCATGGCGTTTCAATTTTCAATAACCGCAATAGGCTCAATGACAATACAGGCGGCGCTTAACTCGCTTGGTTCAACACCTGTGGCGGCGTTCACAGCAGGCTCAAAAATAGACCAATTTGCAACGCTTCCGTTAATATCGCTTGGAGTAGCAATAGCCACATATGCCGCTCAGAATTACGGCGCGGGAAAAATTAACCGTGTGCGCGACGGCGTAACAAAAGCGGCATTTCTGTCAATAGCATGGAGTATTATCGGCGGCGCAATAGTAATTATTTTTTCGCGACCGCTTACATCGCTGTTTATCGGAGACGGCGCGGAAGAAGTGATTAATTTATCAAAACAATATCTTATGATAAACGGTTGCTGCTATATTATGGTTGGACTTCTCTTTGTCTACAGAAATGCGCTGCAGGGTATAAGCCGTAGCGTGCTTGCATTAATTGCAGGAGTCTGTGAGCTTGTTATGCGCGCACTTGTGGCTTTCGTGCTTGTCGGAACGCTTGGTTTCACGGCAGTATGTATAGCGTCACCCACAGCGTGGCTAAGCGCAACAGTATGGCTTATGGCAGTATATTTTATTGTTATAAAAAAAATTAAATGAAAATTGTTTGTGGAATCTAATAACCAAGTTGTTTTTATTGTTATTCCATAAAACATTTAATCTAAAGCATAAAAATAAGGGGTATAACCCCTTATTTTTATCTTGCGGTATTTTCAACATCGCTTGTAGCTTTTCCCACCGCATCAGCGGCTCCTTTGGTTACGTCACCGGC
>CATJNN010000140.1 GCA_949742185.1 uncultured Clostridia bacterium
CTAAAATAAATTAAAATATAATGAAAAAAGGGAAATAAAAAGGGAAATTTTTTATTTCTCATTTGCAATGTATATTCCCTATTATTTCTCTTTCTTCTGGAGATGTCGTATTACTGTAAAGCACAGTAATAAATTCATTGATTTCTACAATAAGACGCTGTAAATAATGATTGACTCCTTCTTGTGTTATTTTATGCTGCATAAATTCTGATTTTGCTCGCTGATATTCTTTTAAAGCTGGTAATATATCATTTAATTCCTCTGCTGCGCTGTCTCTTTGCTCTTTCTCTAATGCAGGCTTGCGATTGTTTTGAGTTTTATTTAAAAAGCATACAAGACATTTTCGGGCTTCATATAGCAATGCTAATCTTTCTGCCTGTCTCACATCAGTCATTTTACTACAAGCAATTTTTTCTATTTCAGCGTCTACTGTACGTATATTAAACTCAATCATTATTACTCACCTTTTCAAGAATTTTATTCAGTGTGTCTTGCATATCCTGTAACATCTTATTTTGTTCTTCAAATTGAGAGGACAAGGCTTGAAGCAATAAGTCCGCTTGCTTCGTATTAGCCCTGTCCACATTGTTTTGTTTTAATAATTCAATAGTTTTATCTGATTGTATTTCATTCTCCTCGTAATTTTTTAATCCTATTATAAAATCAAGGATATTTATCCAATCAATAAAACTTAATTCATTCATATCATACCACTATCCAGAAACAATCTACTTTTTTATCAGAGCAATCCCAAATATCAAGTATTGTTCCTTTAATTATACTTGTTAAATGCCCTTCAATTCGCACTATAATATTACAATACGGAAACTCAACAGCAATATCATTCACCGTTTCTCCTTCCCAACACGTTTGACGCTTGTAGCAAAGAATATTTTCAAGCAAATTGTGATAAGAGCACAGGCAAAGTTTGGGGCAATTACTTATTTGCGCCGTAATTTCAAGCAAATTATTTACTGCATCATAATTTAATCCTGTCGCAGTACTTATAGCCCTGCACACGCAATCCTCTGTTCTGATATTGTCGGGATTTCTATTATAGAATTTATATTTATTCTTCATCGGCGCAAACTATACAATAATAATACAATGCCAACTTTTCCGAAGCTTCGGGCGCATCGTCATCTTCAAGGAATGCTTTTGCCATTTTTGCATACGCCATATCCTCCTTATCCGGCGGAATAACAGATTTTAATGCTTCGCAATAATCAGAATAAAGCATATTCATCGTTATAGCAAACTCTTTTTCGCTGAAATTGTTGAAATGTATACCCATTCTTTCAGCCGCTTGCATTACTCTGTTTGTATCAAAATGCGCTCCTTTTGTTCCGTCGGCATTATGCATTTTTTGCCGCCAATCTGAAATATCGCGTTTAGTCAAATGCATTTTTTGTTCTCCGTAGTCATTATAACCATAATCGCCGTAATCGTTGTAATCGGCGTAATCGCTATAATCCTCACCATAATCAGCATAATCGTTATAATCCATACGTCCGTAATCGTCTCCGGCTCTGTCTCTGCCGTAATAACGCCTGCCCCCTATACCGTAAGGTCCAGTACCTTTTACGCCGCGTCTGCCGTCCTCGCGGTTGCGGTCATATCTCGCATAATCTCCGCCGCGCCTGTCGCCGCGTCCCCGCCCGTCCATAACGCCGTTCATCCTTCTGTCGCGCATCCGTCTGTCCATCATTCTTCTTGCCATATCGTTCATTATTTTTTACCTCCTCATTACACTGTCGGCGCAGTTGTTGCCGGAGCCGGCAAACTTGCCAACTGATTATTAGGCGAACACGATAAACCGCCCATTGATTTGAATACGCCGCCTGTTGCATTAGTAGATACTTTCGTACTGTAGCGCGTTCTTGTTCTTATTGCACACGCTGTAACCTGCGAACAATCGCATTTAACAAATGGATATGTTGTCGCAGTGTCGCCGCCTATAGTAAACGCTACGGGTGCGTTAATGGTTGCCGTTTCCGGTATGGATTGAGCTATTACAATACAATATTTGCAACAATTTCCATAACTGCCTGCCGGCAAATCAATTAAGAGCGTACCGTCTGTAAAAGTTACCGATTGGCTTATTCTTATTTTATCACATAGTTTACATGAAGCTTTACAAGCCATTTTCATTCTCCTCCTTAACAATAAAGGGCAGTATCGCATAGACAATACTACCCTTTCGTCAAAATCAGGCTTTTACCATTTTGCTCACATTAACAAAATGATTTATAGCCGAGTATCATCGCATTTGCGAGAAATTCACATTATTGTGAAATTAGTTGCAGCCGCACCCACAACCACAGCTACCGTATGGAGCTTGTGAAGCCCAAGGGTTACATGTTAAGTATGCCGGTGTAGGGCATGGTCTGAGCTGATTTACAAGATAATTGTTTTGTGCTGCCTGAGAAGCCGCAAGTCTAAGAGCTTGATTTTCGTCTCTGAGAGCCTGTGCCTTATCTGCCGCAAGATAATCAATAATTCTATCGCCCACCTTGTCGATTGCCTGTAATGTATTACAGTTCATTTGCTGCGCATCAAATCTTGTCTGCATAGCGGATTTTTCCATATCGCAGCAACAACTTGCAATCTGGTTTTGAATAGCATTTGTGTTCATAACACCTTGCGTTGTGTTTGCCTGAATAGCTGTCTGCGTCTTACAGCAGCAATCTGCTATTTCGGACGCAACGCCGTTAATCGCATTTCTGGTTTCATAACCGTTCTGCATAAGGTTCATGTTAACACCGTTTACAAGCTGCGCCTGTGTGTAAAATCCGTTGCAAAGTCCCTGATTAATTGTATTTAATCCGCTTGTAATTGAGCTTGTAGAGCTGTCAATCTGTCGTTGCAGTGTCGCGAAGTCCGAAGCAAGAACATAATTATCATATGCTCCTGCGCCTCCGCCGCCATTTCCGCCAAAGCCATTACCCCAGCCGCCAAAAACAGCAAATATTAGAATAATCCAAATCCAGCTCCAGCCATCGCCGCCCCAGCCGTTATTACAACCGTTGTTTTGCGTGTTCTGACCAAGACCTACACTGTAGCCTTCTGCAAATCCTTCTCCCATTGTTTTTCTCTCCTTATTGTTTATTTATCTATACGGCATTAGCGCGCATTTTGCCGAATGATACTATTTTAATTGACCAATAATGTCATTAGGGTTTATCCCTGCTTCTTTTGCTTTTTCCATAAATAAGTCTTTAGGCGATTTTCCGCTTTCATTTATCATCTTTAATACTCCCTGCATTTGCGGATTTTGAGCCGCCACATTTTGTATTAATGATTGCGGATCTCCTTTTCCTTGAAACATCCCTATCATTTGTTTGATATTACTCATCATTTGCGGATTTATCTTGTTTGCCATTGGTACGTTTGGAAATAGACTGCTTGCCATGATTCATTACCTCCGTTTTGAACTCTTCAAATTCCTGTCTGCTTACAAAATCGCCTGTTACTTGTTCCGTTTTAGGCGGATTGCTTATCTCTGCAAATTGATATGTTTTGATTGTCGGGAACCCCGCCCCGTCGGTAGCCTTTACGTAAAAAATATCTTCGTTGCTGTCAAATAACGCTGTAATACTATTAGGCGGCATTTGATATGCTTTCGCTCCATCCATGCCCGTTACTCGTATTAATTCGTTTGTCTGAGGGGTAAACGCCGGCTGTATATTATTGTTTTGCATCGGCTGTGCCGGTACATATGGGTTAATACTCATATTATTTATACCGGATGCGTAATTATAAGGATTATACATATTTGTCACGCTCCTCTGTTAATTTTAATATGGCGATATTGTACCATTCAAATAAATTACTGTTATTAATGATTTTTTTTATCTTTACATCATCAAAATGATATTTGGTTTTTATAACGCTTAATAATAATGGATTTTCCATGTCTCTCTCCTTTTAATGGTTTTTATTATAAAACAGAAAAACAGCGGCAACTCGCCATAAATCAGACAAGTTTCCGCCATTTATAAAAGGGAGATTTCTATGAAATTTCTTTTAATATCTTATTTTGTATACTTTGCAATCGTCTTGTTACAGTGCGTTCGCTGATATGTAGCTCAACCGAAATATAAATATTGCTTTTTCCGCGTCTTTTCATATTCAATATTTCAATCTCTTCATCCGTAAAAGGACATCGCTCCATAAAATACTGATATTCATTGTATGAAAAGTCAAACATTATTTTATCACCTTTTTGGTTTTCTTCTTGCTGTACCTTTTGCTTTACCTTTTTTTCTTGTCCGCTTACGGATTGTTATTTTCGCTTTTTGGCCCATATGCAGTGTCTCCTCCGCTTATAATATTAATGCCTGCTCCGTCTTGTGCCCATTCAACCGAACAGCTCGAAAAATCATATTGATTAAGATACAGCAAAAAACCTCCTATTGTAACCAGCCACATAATCAAAACTGTTATGGCCACCGCAAACTAGCGTTTTGCATTATGTGTGCTCTCTTTCAAAAGCTGCATTGCAAAGCTTTCGTCTTTAATGTTTTTACAATTTTTACAACTCATTATACTACCCCCAAAATTGACTTACTACAAGCCCTAATATTGCTATTCCGACAGCTGATAAAATGCCAAGAATTAACTTGTTTTGAAACTTTATAACCGCCAAATCAGTAAAATCATTAGAAAGTTTTACCTCTATACTATCTGTCCTGCTTTCGCATTCATTCCTCGGCATAAAATCAGCGTTTATTTCTGCTCGCTGTCTGCCGTTTAATGGAGCATTCTCAATAAGTTCTCTGACCTCGTCTCGTTGCTCTATCGTTAATCCATTTCCCATTACATCGGTCCTTTCTATATTCGCCGTTTATATTATATCACGCCTACCCTGTCTAAAATAGTCAGCGTTTTAAGCAAATCCTCCGTAAGTCCCAACCGACCGTTTTCGTCGCCGCGAATTGCACCGCTTTTCACAAGCTTTTCCACACTCTCCCTGTACCACAGCGGCGCCTCGTCGATTGTGTCATACGTTTTTGTCAGCTTGTCCACTCGGTCAATCAACGCGTTTACCGACGCATACAAATTTGTCAGGCTGTCGTCAATGCAGCTCACCGTACTATGCAGTCTCGTAACTGTTTCATCAATATATCCGACCTTTTCTTGTAATGCTTTTAATTCTTCCATATCAATATCCTCCTTTGGTTCTTTCCAGCTTGTACTTATTTCAAAATGCGGCGTATCCGGTGTAGACCATGTACCGCCCCATGTTATACCTAACTTTTTCGCTATTTCTCCGCATTTCTGCAAAACTGCCTTATCATACAAATTACCGCCGTTCGTCGCAATGTCCCATGCTCTTCGGCTTGTATGGCGGCTGTTTTTTGTCCACGTAACCTTATTGCCCGGACGCGTTCTGCCTTGGCTGTATAAATAATCCTGCCGTACCTGACTGCGGTATGTCTCGGTAATAAAAATATCATATCCCGCCGCTTTGCATTTTGTCATAAACAGATTACATGCCTTTTGCGCAAGCGGCATAAGTTCTGTAATATCACGGCACGCTGTTGTTACGTCAGCCATATTACCATCTCCCATTATTATTTTAAACTCTTCTTATATTTGTCTGCATCTATAGCCTTTTTCGTAAAACTGTTATTTTTCCACCATGCTATAATAGCCGTTATCACCGTGAACCCCGACGAAATCAGCATATTAATATTGTCATCCGATATATTTATAATAGGTTTTCCCGCCGCCGTCAGTATCTGATTAATTAAAGCCAACGCCAGTATAATTGTCCTCGCTATCGTCCCCGCCGATATTTTATTCATAATAATTACCTCTTTTCTCAGTCTTTAATATTTTTTGTTTCTGCTCCTCGCTGATATATCCCGCCTGTACGAACACAGCCAAATCATCATCCGTATAAAGCCCTTTTTCATAATACAGCCTTATAATATTATACATTCAAAACACCCGCCTTTAACTTTGCCAACTCCAGCATAACCCTTGCGTTTATCTCTTCCTGAGTCGGCTTTTCCATCTCGGAAAGCACGCTCTCGGCAAACGCTATGGCTTCCCGCGCGTCGTCAAACGTGCGCGCTTCAATTTTTTCAAGCTGCTCAACCGTCGGCATATCTAATTCTATCATTTCAACCCCAAACTCATTGTCTTCTGTCTCGCCTGGCTGCAAACGTTCCTCATATATGCGTCTAAGACGAGCCTTAATCCTCTCTACACCGATGTTATCATGCGCTCCGTAAATTTTTCCGCCGCACACCACAGCCAAAGGATAAAACCTTATTTTCCTGCCGTCAAAATAATATTTATACATCTGCAATACCCCTTTCATTAAGCCTGAGTTTCTCCCACTATTACGTTATCCTTGCTTATAATTTCTCCATCGCCGTTCGTTGTCATCAACGTTGGAGCGTTCGTGTAATTTTTTTCTATAAACGCACCCGTGTCGAACTCAGTGTAAATATCAAACGGCGCAAAATTTTCGGGAAATGTTATACTCGAATTAAACGTTATTGTATTTCCGATGATATTTGTATAATACATATTACAGTAAATCTCAGCAATAGAATACATCAACGCCCCTTCTTCAAGCTTCCATATGTGCACCGAATTATTTGCCAAACTTCCATGTGACACAGCAAAAATACTAGAAGCTCCTGCAAGCGTAAGCTTTTCAAAAAAATTATCTTTAATTGTCGCTAAGGCATTGCTGTTCGCATAAATCATATAATCTTTAACTGTGCAGTCGCGGTAATTATTTTCCGCTATAACGCACCCGTTTTCAAAGGTAACCTGCGGCGCTACGTAGCACGTATAAAACATATTGTTTTTAAACGTACTGTTGGTAGATATATCTATTCGCAACGCACTTGATGCATCAACATTTTCAAAATAATTATTCTCAAAACGCGAATACTTTGACAAAGTTATAAACTTTGTCGCATACACCTTGGCGTTGCTGTATGTCACCCCATAAAATTTATTGTTTACAAAGTCGCAGCTTCCAAACACCATGCATTGCACGGATATATTTCTCGATTTAATGGTCAGTCTCTTAAACGTCACATTTTCCACAAGCGAACGCGCGGCACCACTTATTATAATAAGGTATCTGTTATTGTCCGCCTGCATATCGTCTATAACCATATCGCGCATAATAAACAAGCCCTTTTCCGCCGCCGTGGGATAATGTATAAATATCGGAGCAGACCACGCGTTGTCAAAATTTGCATATTTTATGTGTATATTCTGAAACCCGCACGTTCCGCCGACAAAATTAAACATAATATACTGCACGGAATTATCCACCGCCGCAGACCCGTCCCATGTGAGGCTCTCGCAATACGTACCGTCAAAAATAACATTGGCGCACGGGCGTATAACATATGCCCTAGTTGCGTTGGTTTCATCCAAAATCAAGTCGGACGCGTCAAGCACGCAGTTACCGACTAAATACACAATCCGCTTTTCCGTACTCTTTGCGGCGTTTTCTCCCAAAGCTGCGTTAATCTTCGCTGCATCATTCTGTCCGTCGCAATATACATAAATCGCATTATCAGGTCTTATAACAACTTCGCTGCCTAATGTATCTATTTTTTCATACGCATGGCTCACCACATCCAACAGCGAAGTGTTTATTCCAAACTCATCAGCAAGGTCTGCCGCAGTTATAACTTTTTTATATGTGCATTCCCAGCCCACATATTCCGCCGGACAATATACCGTATATCCCGGCACAGTATAAGACGGCAGGCGTAATCCTTCATATCCGTCTACAATCTCATATCTTTCCCCTGTCGGAGAATCACTGTCAACTATAAAATCAACCTGAGCATCACTGTATTCATACAAAGTAATTGTTATTTCGTTCAGCGACATACTTTCAGGAACAAGCGTATCTGAAACATATATTTCCGCTTCTTTTGCTCCCGCAATATAATTAAGTACAAAGTAACGTTCCTCATTTACGGGTATTGTAAAAACACTGTTTGTCAATGACACAATATGCATTACCCCGCGATATTCTATTTTTATATTTTCATTAAACGATACCGTTACATATTCTCCGTAATACTGTTGGTCGCCGTCAAAATATACGGGCGGCTTTTGCTGAAGAGATATGTAGTATTTGTGCTCGTCCCCGAAAGTCAATTTTCGCAGAGCCGTATTGTCTGCGCTTACCTCGTTCACCGCCTCAACAAGATTTGTTTTATCATCCGTTGATAAATCCGGCAATGTGCCTATTTGATTTTGCAGATTATCAACAACCTTTATTTTGTCATTAAGTTCGTTTGAAGCCGTTTGTAATTCCTTTATACCACTTGCCAACATATTGACGTCGTTTGCAAAAACATAATCTTGTCCGTCTGTCCTGTTTTCCCAATTAAAATTGAATTGCATATACTACTCCTTTATCAAAAGCATGTGCTTGCGGTATAATACGGTTCGTTATTAATGACAATTTCTCCGTTTACCGCCGCCGTTTGCACTGATACATTAGGTTGAGATGTTGTCAGTGTTAATCTGTAAAAATGCCCTGCAAGAACGTTTATAGACGCCTTAATATCATTTCTCGGCCCCAAATTTTCTTCAGATTTTATTAGAGTGTTGTCGTAGTAAATCTTATAATCCAATCCACCTCCTATTTGCTTTTTAGCTACTACAAACGAAACATCGCCGTTAAGATAAGGGATAAACTGAATAATATCCGTTTCTCTGTTTATAGGAAGCTCATAGTTACCTCCTTCGCTGAAGATAACGTTTCCTGAGGAAGCTCGGTATTTTTTTGTCATCAAATCATAAATCATTATATCCGAAAAACTCATGATAACACCTCTGTTATTTTTCCAGCTCCCCACGCTGTGGTTTTTGTTATTGTTTTTTGCCCTTCAAATTTTTCTACTATTCTACCGTCTTTATGAAATGTAATTGTTCGCGTTTCTCCTAAATCGTTTGTTTGTTTGATTTGATTATCCGAGACGAAAACAGTGGTTAAGTTATCAAATCCTTGTACGGCCATCATTGCTGAACGATTGATTTTTGTACCGGAGCTTACCGGTGTTTTATCAATAAAATCTCTCATAAATCCTCTTCCTCCCCGCAATAAAAAGTATCACATTCCCGAAAATGACGCTCCATATCAGAAATCATATTTTCAATGTCTACAAGTATCTTTTCAACCGCGTTTGCATTAACGTAATTATATAAATAATCCGGTGTTTTCGGCGTTGTAGGATATATAAAAAACGCTTGTTTCAGTTTATCCAGATTACTCAAAAGACGCGAATGGTCTTGATAATTAAATATTTCCCCTTGATCAGTTGCTTCGGGGTGCATTATATAAAAATCTTCATCTTTCCAATCTGTTTTATTTTGAATAGACATAGGGTAAGCATATATATTTAGCATATTAGCTATTTCTTTTTGTTTATTCTCTATTCGATTTAACATATCAACGCTGCATGTTCCCCGTTGTAAAATCCTTTTATCATCAGGTGTTAAATCTGGAGATAATGGGAAAATGGGTTGTATTTTTTCCCTGATTATTTTTTTTGCCAACTCTACATCTGCCGACGTTCTGTCAATTATCATACCATTTCACACTCTTTCAATATAATACCGCCATTCAAATTAAATCGTTCGCTGATAATTCTGCCGTCCAAAACGCCTAAATATTCTGTTTCTGTAGTAATATATTCTCCTACATTAACCGGCTCTACAAATCGGTTCTCGCCGTATTTAACCATACCATATCTTACAGTCCCATATTTTATTACTTCTTTAGTTTCATAAATCCCTAAACTAATATAATTGTTTTTTGTAATATACTCATAGCATAAATTTAATATTTTATCAGCGTTATCAAAAGATACTAATGTTTTGTCCGTAATGCTTTTAATATTCTCAATATCATTTGCCAATAAATCAGGTCTTTGTCGGCTTTTTACCGTTATATCATCCGTATATTTGTAGCCGCTTAATATGCAGTTTGCATCAGCGTCTATAACCGCATAATTAGCTCCGTTCGATATAATTTGTCCATTGCTTATAGATAATTCATATAACGGCTCTGAAAACTCCACAAAAATATTTTTACCTGTGCCGCTGTCCGCAGCTTTATATACCTCGTTCGTTTCGCCGCTTTTAACATAACTATGTACTGTTAACTGCACTTCAGTAATTTTATCATTATTGGTAAACGCTTGTCCCTGATGAATTCTATCCTTTGTAATATGTTTTACAGCAGACGACGGTAAAACATAAATTTCCAGTCTGTCGCTGTTAGAAGTATCAGCCACGGCACCTATAGCAAAGCATATTTGCGTAATCGCTTCGCGGCATGTGCATATAGGAATATACCCTGATATTTTCTGTTGAAGCAATTCATCTGAAATCCTAAAAGGAACTTTTGCTTGTGTTAAAATTGACTTCAGTAATTCGACGGCATTTTTCTCTTTATATATACCGCCTGTAAATTTAATACTGTCTAAAATGCCAATATAGTCTATTGTTTCTATATCCCATAAATCCCGCCCTTTTCTGGTGGATTTATCAACAAATCCTGTGGCTTTTAGTTCGTTATCAAAATAAATCGAAAGCGGCTGTCTTTTTTGAAAAGAATACTCTATATTGGGATTTTCTCTCTGAAACGTAAAATCACACACATTAATAATCAGATTTTCACTAATCGGGTCTATTTCCTGTATCAGATTAACATTTGTCAATTCATTGGCATTAAAAATTGTAATATAACCATAATCGACGGAACGCAGCTTTAAACGATTGTACGGCATATTCATTTTCCGAAACGTGATAACGACTTTATTATAGCCGTCAACCTCATTTTTGCAAAAATAAGTCGGGACATCCGGCGTAAAATCCATATCTGCAATTAAAGAATTATCACGGTACCATTTAATATTCAAATCATTGCAAAAGATATTGTTATCGGTATCAAAGGTCAGCGTTAACCCCGGCGAAACATATCGTCCGCCCGATGTTTGCAGAGTAAGAACCGGCGGAACGTTGAAACTCCCTTTTTCATTGCTTATGCTGCTGCTCCATAGTCCCATACTTTCATTTGTCGGAGTTTTAGGGAATACGGCCGCTTTTCCATCAAGCAGCGTCTGATATAATTCACATGGATTGGCATAGTTGGCTACATTCAAATTATCTATCTGTAATTGGTCAGGATTTATAAAGCTTGCCTTATCCGATATGCTTGGAACAAAATTTTCCTTGGCATACGGAGCAATATCCGCATATTTTATTTTTACTGACATTACGGCTTCACCTGCGCTTCTATCGGAATAAATTTGACTGTCATCGGAGCCCAGTTGACAAGCCCGAGTTTTTTTAAAATATTGAAAATCTTTCTTGAGCCATTGGAGCAATACGCCTTGTACTTTATGGTCCCTTGATTATGTACCATTTCCACGTCAAACCCGACGTTGCGGGGCTGCATTAAATAATCAAATAATGCGTCAAATTCCGCTTCCATTCCTTTTCTGCGTTTGAACGTGACAGAATGTGTGATAAACGTTCCGAGCGTGTCCAGCGTCAACGGAGCGCCAGGGGCGAGAGTTCTCCCCGTATTGTCTGTGTACAGCTGTTCAAAACTTTCTTCAATTTCCATAACAAGAACGTCCCAAACCTTACCGCCTATTTTCACATAATCCATCAGCCAAACACCACCTTTGTCGCATATCCCGCGCCTTTTGTACGCCGCAGTTCCTGACTGCCTGTGTCAATCACGGCTCTGCCCAATTCTCGCCTATCTAACATAAGCTGCACAACTGTTTGACCGCTGCCTTGATTTTGTCCTTGCAATGCAATAGTAAGAGCTTCTACAATGGTTTCAAGCGGAGCTTCTACATTCGTTCCGCTCTTTTGGTCACCGACCATAGCAAGAAACGGTTTATTCGGCGGCAGTACCGCGCCTTGCGCAAGACGAGGTATGTTTAGTTTTGGAAGGTTAAAACCAAAATTTTTGCCTCCTGCACCTGGAACCCAATCCGGTATATCAAAAGAAATAGAGTTTATTTTATCAATAATCCAGTTAACGCCACGCTCAACAACAGAAATTGCCCCATTCATAGCGTTTTCCATAGCATCACCAAAAGTATAAACAATATCTAACACTCCATTTATTGCTGTTTTACATCCTTCCCAAACTTTATCCCAATCTCCACTAAATATACCTGTTAAAAACTGAATCAATCCACGGCATGCAGTCAATATTCCATCTATTATATCAGCAACAAATGCTATTGTTCTTTGCACGCCGTTCCATGCCGCCTGCATAACGCCAACAAAGTATGGTTGAAAAGTATCAATTAACCAACTTAACGCAACCTTGGTATTATTCAACAAAATAGTAGCAAGCTCTGTAATATCTGTAATAGCCTCTAAAACATTCCGAAACACTCCACTGAGATGGTTATCCCATAACTCTTGCATTCCTTTTATTATATAACTGATAACAGGCGATATCCATTTATTATATAAATCTAAAAATGTTAATCCAACTTCCGTAAGCGTTTTAATGAAAGTTTCCCATACCGGAGCCATGCTATCATTCCACCATGCAGAAAGCGTTGTTCCTATATCAGTCAAAATATTACCTACTAAAGATGCCAATTCTCCTATATTTTTAAAAAAGTTTGTAAAAAATGCATCTAACAACGGTTGATGTTCTTTCAAAGACACAGAAATACCACTTAATGAGCTTTCAATTAAACCCAATGCAACATCGGAAATGCCAACTCCAAAAGCCTCTAATCCCAGACACAAATCCGATATTCCTTGCTCAAGCTCCGGACGCGCATTTTCCATTCCGGTAATCATACTGCTTCCCAGTGTAGATATAATTTGACCAGTGCTATTTACAATATTTGTTGTCCGATTTATTAGTCTTTCGCCGTCTTCAATAATTTTAGCTGAGTTTTCTACAAAAAACTTTGCTATTCCCCCACTTACAACAGATGCCGCTGTCACAAATATCCCTGAGATTGTTCCAGTTATTTTCCCAGTATTAGCGGCTAATGCAATAACTAAATTGTTAGCAGCAGTCCGAATTCTTTCTGAACTGAATATTTTAACAATCTCATCTCCAATAATCTGCAAATTGCTTTTCAATCCACTGAAATCAGCTTTATTAAATTCCTGCCAAAAATTTGTTTTAAAAATATTTACAATTTCATTAAGTTTTTCTTTAATACCATCAAGAAAAATTGAAAAACCCATATTTGCACCATCGTCAAATATTGGTTCGATTCCGCCTTCTGCTCCGCCGGCACCTCCGCCGTCTCCTGCGTCAGCATCATGTTGCGTTAATATATTGAGTTCATCAAAGGCAGCAATCTGCTTTTCGGCTTCTTTCGTCGCCTTATTCATGTCTTTTGCACTCTTCTTACTGCTCTTCCCCATGTTTTTATATGCATCAGCCTGTTTTTGTAAAGCCTTGCCGTTCGCCACCATAGCGGCATAAGATTTTCCCGTAAGAGCCGCAATGAGCCGAACAACTGCATTAATGGCAGAGGCTATCCAATTTATAAACGTTCGTATCGCCGGCACTATGTATGCATAAATAGGAGCAAACGCTGTCCACAACGCGCCTTGCAGCCTGCCAAGCGATTGCCGAAAACCCTCGTCCGCCATAATCGCGTTGCCTATCGCTGAAAGAACACCTCGCAAAAGTTTTGTCAGCATAGAAAAAATAAATACGCGCTTTGCCATGCCAATAAGCTTGTTACCCAGTTTACCTAAGCCAAGCGATACAGCGTCAACGGAAGGAGCCGCATTTTTCATACCGGAATTAAGCTTGTCCCCCGCCTGCTGAGCTTTTATCTTTAATTCTTCAAGCTTTATTTGCTCTTGCTGTAGTTTTGCATTTGTCGCGTCAATAGATGCTTGTGTTGACGCACCGGTTGCATTTTTTAACGCTTCTCCCAACTCAGCGGCTTTCTGCTTGTCTGCTTCAAGTTTAGGCTCTAATTGGTCTAATTTAGTATTAATCTTATCAAACTGCGCTTGTTCCGTTCCAGTTAAGAGTGTTTCTCCCGTATCAGGAGTACGAAAAGCATTATTTTGTAATTGCTCTAATTGTTGATAAAGCGTGCTGATTTCTGCTTCAGCTTTTTGTATGCTTGCGGTAGTCTTATCAAAATCCGATTGTAACTTTGAAACGCCTTTATCCTCCACTTTTATTTCTCCGCTTTGCAAACCGGAAAGTTTTTGACGCAGCTCGTCAACCTTTCTCGCTTGTTCGTCAAAATTTGCCGTTGCTTTTTTTGACGATAAAGCAAGTTTTTGCATTTCAGCGTTGCCGCTGTTTAAGGCCGCTTGTACCTGTCTGCTTGCTTTGCCGAACGCTCCGCCTATACTTTGAGCGGCGTTTTTGACAGTCCGCTCACTGTTTTTTATTCCTTTTGTATCAACCTTTGTCGCAAGCGTTATCGACCCGTCCGCCGCCATAATATCACCTACCAATCATCATCTTCATTCATAAAATCTATTTCTTCCTGCGTTAGTCTGTTTTTCAAGATAATTTTATCCGCGTTTTTTCTGAAAAACTCTTGTTCCTGCTTATCAAGCCTCTCACCTTTCATACGTTTTTGACGTATAGCAGTCACATGAGAAAAAAAACATTCATCTATTTCCATATATCCGCTTACAAACGTCCACCAATGCAGATACTCATCAGGATTTCGTATTTCGCGCCCCAATGCCTTGTTTATCGGAGCAATCATCAACGGAAAATCCTGTTCCCAATCCATAAGCGGCGGCTCTCTGTATTTCTCCTTTTCCTCTTCGCCGCAATTAATAAACTGCATCATTTTATCCAACGCCGTTTGAATAAATGTTCTTTCACCATAGTACAACGCAAACTCAACGTCTTTAGGCTCTATTTCATAAAACATTGACAATACCGTAATCACTTTTTTATTTTCAGGAAGCGCATTGTCATTCAAAGCCGTAATAACGTCCAAAACCACCCTGTAATCGCCGCCGTTTGTAATCGGATATGTAACGCCGCATACGTTCATTTCCTTTGGCAAACCGTAATTTATCATGATATTACTTGCCTATACGCTTTCCATATTTGTCAAGATATTTGTTCATATTCTCGTTCGCCTTTTTCGCGCCTGTTTCAGTTTCTTCCCGAACGTAATATTCAATGACTTCTCCAATTTGCTCAATAAACGTCATAACGTAATATTTTTCGTTGACAATGGAAAGAGGGTTGCAATGTTTGAAAACAGAATCGGACACATGGCCGTTAAAAGCCCTGTCGATTTCGTCTGATACAATCTTTGTCATTTCTTCAAACGCGTCAATATATTTTTCGTCTTCCGGCGTACCGTCCGGTTTAAATTCTATATCCTTATAATCCTCTAATCGTTGATTAATATTGGCTTCCGCTTTTTTCAGCCTGATAGGAAGATTCATATCGGTAGGATTGAAAGAAATAAAATCTTGTTCTTCCCTGTCTATAAATGTGATTGGTATTCTTTTGAGTCCTGTGTCAAATTTCAGTTCCGGCGCTTTTTTTGCTTTTGCCATAGTTTTTACTCCTTGTCATTGATTAAGATTGTCGGATTTGCACCGACCAAAGCTTTTATCCCATATAAGGCGGCATAAAACCGCCGTAATATTATTCTTCATCTAACGAATATGCGCTTACACTTGCGCCGCTGTCCGGTGTAAACGTTGGGCTTGCGCCGTCTGTAATCGGCATTGTGCCCGTGATGATTTCACCGGAATAGTAAATATCCATCGCAACGGACAAATCGCTGCCCGCTTCTCCGTTAAACGATGTAATATTTATCATACTGTTAGGCAGTTTTCTTGCCTTACAAGTACCTGTGCTTGTACCGTCAACAAATTCAAATTTTTGATAAATAGTAATATTATCAAGTCTCGTTTGGTCTCCGCTGAAAAATGCGTCAAATACAATTTTCCCAAGCTTGCTGTCTTTTCTAAATTTAAATGTATCAATGGACTGTTGGGGTTTTGCATTTCCTCGCGTGTTATCTACATATCCTAAAACATCTTCTTCTTGTTCAACATCTTGGTTTTGCTCTGTTGTCCATGATGTAATACCCCTGCCTTGTAGTTCCAAATCTTCACTGTTGTTTTCGCTTACGTCAACATACATCTTAAATCTTTGTGTTTTTGCTTTAGGGGAAGCGTATTGATTAAAATCTCCTTCTGCCATTTTTATACCTCCTATGAATGTCCGTAATTTTCTAAATATTCATTTGCTGCTTGTATCAGCTTTTCTTTTTGCCCTGTCTGTTCTGCCTTTTGGTCCCAATGGTCTGTCGCAAATGGATTTTGGTCTGTGCGATAATTAAAACGTTTGTCGCTTGGTACTTTTTGCACTCCCGGTCTGCTCCAATATGTTATTCCGCCATTATTGGTAAACCCGCCCACCTTATATATCGGGTCGACATACACAATGCCTCTATACATATAACCCGCATAAGGAGAATGATATGTCATCTCGAACGGCTTAAAGGTTACGTTTCTTTCAAGGTTTCCTTCTCGTTTCGGCGTATATGGCTGTATCAGCCTTGACCATTCCGCTATTAGAAAATATCCGAATTGGTCGTTTTGAACCTTATCCAAGATTTGCGGCATATTTAATTCAACTTTGATGTCACTGTCCGCCATTAAAATTCAACCGTCCTTGCCAACGCAGGATTGACATATGTTATCCTGACTGTAATAAAATAAGCAATTATATTTTTGTCAGGGTCAATATACCGTACTTGCGGGATAAAGGGGAACGGTTCGACACTGATAATCTGCTTTCCTGTGATTTTCGGCAAATTGCCGTTTTCGTCCTGCTCAATTATCCAATCGCAAACAGCTTGTACATCTTCCAGTTTCATAAAATTGTACTCGGTTGCATTTGGCGTAATATCTTTATAACAATTTACTTGATATTCCTCATATACGCTTGTTAAAGGCTCTATTTCGCCGTTGTAGCCGCCGATAGTGTCTGTATAATCGGTTAACGTGGTTCTTCGGCTTGTACCAAAAGGCAATATAACGCTTGTGCCATCTATTTCCTCAGCATATAAACCCCATAATTGATATAACTGTGGGCATTGCTTCAAATAATCAAATATTTCTTCGTATTTGCTCATTTTGTCACCCCTTAATCATCTCTATATGGTTCGTGTGCCACGGCGTGCCATCGGGCTTATAATTGATATAGCTTTGAGCCTGCGTTATCTGCCCGCCATTTTCACGGTATTTCTTTAATAAATCCTGAAACTCTTGCATGGTTATCGGTTCAATGTCTGGTATTTCTGCAAACACAATCAAATCCCCGACATTTGCCGTCCAAAATTCAGCTTTTTCATCATCACCCAACGTATAATAGCCGTCAGCCGTCCAAATAGGGGGCTTGTACAGCTCCCAATCCTTACACCATACCGACCACGCATTAGCCTTATATGCCATTGTTCCGTTTGATTTATCAAATATACCGTCCCGTCTGTCGCAATTATGTATAAAATGCTTTTTATACTTTGTTTTGGTTTTATCGGGGTTTGTCTGTGATATAGGAACTTGATTGATTATCGTAAACGTCTCTGAAAACAGATTAGACATCATCATTAGTCAACCCCCTGTACAGCAAATCACCTATGCCGCCGCCATAAAATGCGTTGTATATGATACTCTCCGCTTCGGCTTGTATTTGGTCTTTGCCAAGCACGTTATATGAATAGCTTTCGCTAACACCGCCGCTTGACTGGCTTTCACTTGTTACGGTCTTGCCATCAGCAGTATTGTCAGACAAGAATTGTATCAAATCAAATGTACAGTCTTTTACCGCTTGCGGCGTTTCTTCAAGTTTTGAAATTCTTGTCCCCGTCTTTCCCGCGGCTTGCGCGTTGATTTCATACTCCGCTTTGCGCTCCCATCGAGTAAAAGCGGAATTATCTAAATTACCGCCCATTTCCAGATAAGTGTCATAATCAAGATACATTCCGCTTTATCCTCCATTTTTACTTTGTCGATGTGGATTTTGTTTGTGTGGTTTCTGATGCTCCGGAAGTACCGCCGAATGATACGTTTGCAATACCGTTCAAATACTCAGCAAACAACGTCATACCCATAATAGCCGTACACTCTGATACAAGCGTCTTATAGTTGCCCTCAGTATGGAATCCGATAAGATTTGTTACGCCGTCAGTTCTGAATTCAAGACCTGCATTTGCAAGCTGACTGTCGCTTGGGTCGATGTAGTACAGTACAATGTTTTCAACAGGTGTTGCGAGAACTTTACCCTGCGGTATCTTTGTATCGTCAAGCAAGAATACGGTTCTGTAACCCATAAAGTCTTTGAGATACTGAATGCCCTCGTAGCTTTGTACTGTAATGTTTGCATCGCCAAGATATGTATAATAGTCCATTACGTTTACGAATGCGACTACCTCTGTCATATTAAGGTTTAAACTGCCCCACTTGTTTACGATAAGACCGCGTGCTGTTGCAAGTGCCTGTTGAAATGTTTCCTTTGTGCTAGTCAATGTGCCTGTCTGGATGAAGTTGTAGAAGCGCGTCATTACATTGCCCTGCAACTCTTTCAAAAAGGCATTGTCCGACATTGTAATAGCAATATCGTAACCGTGGTCATTTATAGCCTCTGCCGAAACAGCCTTTTTGTACTTTTCAAGCGTCATTTCCTCGTAGTTCTTTTCGTTAAACGTAGCAAGGCTGTATGGAATTTCTTCGCCCTCGCCTACGCTGTCTTGAAGTGTAACCTTTGCTTCCTTTGATTTAAGTACCGCGCCCATCTGTTTCTTTATAGGGCGCATAACTCCCATAATATCAAGCAGTGCTTGCCATGTGTTGCCGAAACGTGTTACAAAGTCAATTTCACGCGCCTTTATATTCACGTTTGCCGATTTTGTTAAATTTTCTTTCGCTGCCATTCTTATTCCTCCGTTTGATATAATTCAAGATTGTTTGCTATCGCTTGTCTGCGTTCAATAGGGTCTTTGATTTTAGAGATGTCCTCGCGTGTCATTTTAGTTGACATTCCTAAAGGCTTACCTCCGACAAGTGTTACAGCTTGTACTCCTTTAAAGGCTGTCGGGTCATCTTTCGTCAAACTGTTGAAAATATCCGCATCAGATTTGCCCTGATTAGCTTTATCTTCCACTGCCTCAACAAACTTTGCAAAATACGCGTCTTTTATTGCGTCGTGCGCCCACTCTAAAGGCTTGCCGTCCTTTGACACGCATACAGCGGAATATCGCGCCTTTAGGTTCGCTTCCTTTTCAGCCTCCGCCGCTTGTTCCTTTGCAATGCGCTCCTTTTCCGAGACATCATGCTGTAACGTTTCATATTTCTGTCTCCATTCCTCCGCGCTTGCATTGTTAGCCTTTAAGCCGTCAAGCTCTGTTGTTACAGTTGTCAAGGTTTCCTTGACTTCTTTCAACTCATTGTTCGCTTTGTCAAACTTGTCTTTGCTGACATATTCGCCGCCTGATAAATCCGCTAATTTAAACCCTTTAGCATTGACTGCTTTTTCAAAAGCCTCATACGATAACGGCTCTGTGAACAACTCTTTTAAAAATTCCATTGTGTTTCTCCTATACGATATTGATTTAGCTTATAAACGCGCAGCCACTCTGCGCCGTATCGTTCATGCATTTAAACGTCAGCATGATAGACAAAATATAAATCAAAAAAGGCACAATTAAAAGATTAACTCTTAATTGTGCCTTAGTGACTTCTATGGTCTTAGTGGCTTATATATTCAGTTTTTCGTCTCAGCAATTCACTGACGTTTATGTCCGTCTTGCATGTCCTACAGCGAATTATAATATCGCCGTTGTCAGCCGTTACACACAACATTTTATGAGTACAGCAGGGACATACAACCTGTTGTGTTTGCTTAGTTTTATTTGCCATATAAATTATACCTCTTTTTATACATAAAGTCAATATAAAAACAAAAACTTGTTCGCGATTAATTAATATTTCCTATATAGTCTAATATGCTTTCACATATCAAACCATCTTCATTTGGAGTATAATTTTCATCAAGACAATGTGTGTTAAGATAATCGCCAACCGCTTCTTCAATAATATCAATTTCAGCATTTGCATCAATGCCTATTTTTCTTAATAATTGTAATTGTTTCTCATTCATCGCTATACTCCTTTCTATATTTTTTAACTGTTCTTTTTCCTGTTCTCCATACAGTAGTAATTATACCGTCATCAGGATTTATATTTACAGTTGCATTCTCGCCGATAAATCTTTGACTTTTTCTGTTTCGGTCGTCAATTTTTATGTCGCTTATATGTAGTGGACTTGTTAGTGTTTCCCTAATTTCGGTATCTGTTACCTTTCTTTGGGCTGCTCGTTCACCAGAATGTCTTGAAATACCTGTTATTGTGATACCGTTAGAGGTTTCTACATTTATTATATCATTTCCCGCCGATTTGTCAACGATTTTACTGTTATAGCCGCCTATTTGCATACGCTCTAATTTAGGCTGTAAACCTGTCTTTACGGATAAATCATCGTATGCTGAACGATACGCTTTTATCCTGTCATGTGCTTGTTTTGCAAGAACATTATTACCGGCTGCTTTGGCTTCAATTTCTATTCCTTTTTGTTTTCTTATTTCTCGTTCCAACGACCTTTGCCGTTGAGTAAAATCGTAAAGAGTACCATTTATGACCTTACCCGAAGGCGTAATATATTCAATGACTTCTTTATCTTTTGCTTTTTGTTCTTTCAACCATTCATCATTATAACGCGGTTGCGATATGCCTAAAAATATAGGTAATGCAAAGTGCAAACATCCATAATCATTAAGTAGCTCTAATGCGCTTCCGTTACCTTCAAGGTCTTTTTCCGCGCTTGTATATGTCACGCCCTTTATCGTTACATCTTTATCACCTAATGCAAACATCCGTCCGCCTATAACTTCATGTGATGGTCTCGGGTGTGGATGATAGTCTACCTCGAATCCGTCTGAGCCTAATTGCTCGCCGATATAATTGTGATAAGACTGCGCCGATTGTTTAGCTCCGTATAATATGTTTGCCCTGACTGCGCTTTCTAAGCTTCTTGTAACGCCGCTTCCGTAATTTGTAACAACACCGCTTCCGCCTAAATCCTGTATTGTATCACGCATAGCCGTGTTAAAATCCGTCGTTCCTGTCCTGACCGCTACAACAGCCTTATCAATAGCCGACTGAAACGCTCCCTCTATCGGCGTAAATTCTGACCGTCCGTTTGGAAATGTCTTTATAAAGCCTATTGCTTTTGTCCGTGACAGGTTAATCATTTCTCCGGCCGTGATTTCCGCCCAATGTCTTACCATTTCCCGAGCAAATTCATTTTCAGGATAAGAAACAAAAGGAATTCCTTTAGCGTTAAATATAGCCTGCGTCCGCTCTACCTCGCTTGACATATGCTCGGACAGTATGCGCTGTACCTCTTTTATGTTAAGCTCCGTTGTAGTCGCCAAATCGGTATATATTTCCTGTAGAGGTATACCGATATTAGCCATATTCTCTAACGCTTTTGTATCGGCAGAATTGAGCCGCCCTGTCGCTTTAATGCGCTTGCCTATCCGCTGTAGTGTTCGGATTTCAAAGCCCTCTACGTTATCGGCAAGGATTTGCGCCGCTTCTTCTATGTCATAAGGCATTTATGCACCGCCTTTATATTGCCCCTGCTTTAGTCCAAGCATTATATATTTTTATGCCTTGTCTTGCTATCCAATCTACAAGTTCTTCGTTAGTTGCATAATCTGAACATATATCAAGACCACTTTCAAGAAAAAATGCGTGGACTATTTCGTGCCTTATAACTTTTTTAATAAATTCGTCAAGGTTATCAACTACCATTTTATCTTGTTTTTCCTCTTCAAATTTATCAATGATTATTTGTTTTGAATAAGGCTCACACAATCCGTTATTATCCTCAAGTTTAGGATTTTCTGTTTTGTTTTGCCGTATTATCTCGTAATCCGTGCCAAGTATATTGATTATCATTGCCTACCTCTCAATCATTCAAGCGTCCTTTACTGCATTAAAGACCGTTCTATTGCTGATTGCATACTCATATCATTACGGCTGTTTACCTTTTCCAATTCCTCAGCGACTTGTTCATCTGTCATTTTCGGATACAGCCATTTCGTCAAACGTTCCACTGATACCGCGCCTTTGTCAAAGGCTGTTACAAGCGTTTGCCACTGTTCCTGACTGTCCCCGAATACATCATAGTAATCTGAGTTATACTCCCATAAATCACGGCGGATATTCAAGAATATACCGTCTGCTTCAAGGGTCATGACATTGCCCTTATCCAATGAGTTCTGCACCGAATTGACAAAGGCTATTGTATCAGCGTTTGACCGTCTAACCGCTGTTGCCGTACCTGTTGCCATTGCTTCATTTTCGGTAAGTATGCCGGGCGATAGTCCCATTTGCCGCTCATACATCTGTAATTGTTTTTCCAGCTTTTCAAAATGTTCTGAGCCACGCAATGCAGGGCTAAACATATCTATTTGCGTGCCGTGCTGTCCCTCGCTCTGTCTCAACGGTATAATATTCTCTGCAATTTCATACAGCGTGTTGCCATGCGCGTCTTTGCCTACTTGCAAATTACGGGGGTCTGTGAATATCTTACTTTGTCCGTTCTTAAACTCATACAGCACTTGTTTGTTTGTTTCGTTTATTTGTTCCTCAATCTCACCACAGCCAAAATTCATAGGCACACCGTATATGTCAGAATGTTCACGCGAGGAAACAGGCGATTTATAACGCCCGAAGCCTATATGATTTACCCCTGCAAATTGGGTTGACGTATTCTTCAGGTATTCCCATTGCTCAACATACTGTGATTGACCTGCTTCATCTACAGAGTCATACGATATTGTAAGGTTACCGCCATTGTCAAGCTTATGCGTGCGTATCAGAAAGAACACAAGCCCGCTCTTGTCGGGCTTGTACACATCAAGTATTGCATACGCTTTTGTTATGTTTTCGCCGTCTGTATCGACAATTACAACACGTTCTTCAGATAACACGCTGTGAAACAAGCTGCCTTGTTCATCAAATGACGGGAACACATAACAATCACCGCTGCCGAGCATTTTTGTAACAATTTCAAACCGTTTATTCTCTAAATCGTTGCACATATCCGCAATAGGCTCTGTCAATGCGCTGTCTGATTTGATGTCGTATGTAGTTTCTGTACAAGATAGGTTGGTAATCTTGCTGACAGCCATTGCAAACCAGTTTATGTTCTCTATATCGTCCCATTTCTGCGCATTCGGGTCAACCGCTTGCTTTTCCTTTGCCCTGCGCTCATATCCTAACCGATACAGTAGATTATTCCACATTCTTATGATTTTTTGAAACATTTATACCCCTGCCTATATAATTCCAAGCTCTTGTTGAAACTGCCTGTCAAATCCTGCACTCATTTCTTTAGTCCAATTTACATTTTTTACTTTATATTTTACTTTTGAAAAACCTAACGCCATTTTTGCCGTTTCTTGTATATATTTTGCATATTCGTCTACGCTACAACTTTTGCCGTCAATTTCATATCCGTAAGAATATTTAGGCATTTCCAAGTATATGGTATCCTTTTGACTATCGTTTTTTTTTATGTTAATTCCGATTTTTCCTAATGTGAGATGTGAAGTTAAAAGCATAAAGCTTGTAACTATATCCATTCAATCACCTTCTTATAGTTCTATAATGTTTAATCATTTAAATAATGCCAATTATCCGCCAAACTATATACAAAGCTGTCTATGGTATCAATCTGCATACTGTCGTCGTCAAGTATAATTGCCTTTTCTGCTTTATCGTCAAATACAACATTCTGTAACTCGTCTACTAAATCATTACATTGTCCCTCAACAAATTTCAGCCGCCCCTGTGCCATTAATATATTTATCTGAAATGGTCTGTCCTCTAACGGCGGCTTGTATGTCTTGTCGAATACATAACGCTTTTCATTCAGCGTGTTTATAATAACGTCCACATGGTCTGTACTGACGTTGTTTATATGCACCTTGTGTTTGTCCTCAACGTTTTTTATTTCATCAAACACATACTTGTCCACCTCTTCCATAGGCACGTCCGGAGCTTGCTTTTTTGACGCTTTCAGCACATACACAACACCGTCATATCCCATAGCCGAAAATGTCATTGCATATGCTGAACCGTTACCGCCTATGTCAAAACCAACATCAACCCACCTAAAGCGTTTTGGTACTTTATCA
>CATJNN010000141.1 GCA_949742185.1 uncultured Clostridia bacterium
GGCGCGGGGCACGTCGGCTTCAAACGTGATAACCTACACGCCGAAAGAAAGCGACGCGGGAAAGACAATAAAATTTATTGTCACGGCGTATGACGATAATCATGATTACAACACAGTAAAATCTGAAGCGACTGCAAAGATTGAAAATAAAAAAACGTCGCTGAAGTTTACAAGCCCGCTTGGAACGACGATTACGGGCGAGGCGGTTCAATATGAATGCGAGAGCGCGGTAGCATTTATGAGTGCGTTCGACGCAGACGGAAGACTTATAGGAATCAAATATGTAACAGTACCGAACGGCGAGAAAAAAGAGATTTCTCTTACTCTTGCAAAAACTCCCGCGCTGACAAAGCTTGCCATGTTCAACTCTGTTAAAACTCTTGACAGCGTGGTCAGGGAAGTAACACTAAATGAGTGAGGTTATAAAAAATGATTAAAGTATCAACATCAAGGAAGATATTTAATGTGTTTAATTATCTTCTGCTTGCACTACTTGCGTTTACAACGCTTTATCCGTTTATATATACTCTTACAATGTCTTTAAGCACGACAAAAGCGGCCACTGAGATGGGATTTCATCTGTATCCGAAGGAAATATCGTTTATGGCATATAAGATGGTGTTTAAAAATAAAGATATTTTCACCTCGTATGGAAATACGATATTCCGAACGGTTGTGGGCACGAGTCTCGGACTGCTTGTGACTATGATGTTCGCATACGCGCTTTCGAGAAAGGATATGCCGAACAGGAAGCTGTTCACAGTGATACTCCTGTTTACTATGCTTTTTAACGGAGGAAAGATACCGACATATCTTGTGATTAAAGACCTTAAGCTTCTAAACAATATATGGGTATACGTTCTTCCGTATCTCATAAGCGCATACAACGTAATAGTTGCGCGGTCGTTTTTTCAGTCGCTTCCCGAGGCTCTGCATGAGTCTGCAAGCATAGACGGCGCGGGAGAATTTAAAATATTTTTCAGAATAATACTTCCGCTTTCAAAGCCTATAATTATGACGATTGCTCTGTGGATGGCGGTTATGCACTGGAACACATGGTATGACGCGATGATGTATATGACGGATAATACCAAAATTACTGTTCAGTGCCTTTTGCAGAGAATAATTCAGGAGAATAATTCTGAGCTTATAAGTCAGGGAGTTATGAATCCAGACGCAATGCAGTATACGTCTGAAACAGTAAAAGCGGCTACAATTATTGTATCGGTGCTTCCGATTCTTGTATTTTATCCGTTTGTGCAGAGGTATTTTATAAAGGGCGTAATGCTTGGAGCGGTGAAAGGTTAAATGAAATGAAAATATTAGCAATAGGAAACAGTTTTTCAAACGATGCAATGCGTTATCTGCATAGGATTGCCGAAAGCAGCGGAACGGATATGAAAACCGTAAACCTGTATATAGGCGGATGCCCTTTGTCAAGGCATTATGTCAATATGCATAATGACGCGACGGATTATGATTTTGAGTTTAACGGCGAAAGAACAGGCATTAAGGCGTCAATAAAGCAGGCGCTTCAAAGCGACGTATGGGACGCGGTTACACTTCAGCAGGTGAGCAATCAGAGCGTGGATTATGAAACGTATCAGCCTTATCTTAATTCTCTTGCGGAATACGTTCGTATACATGCGCCGAAAGCGGAGCTTATAATTCATCAGACATGGGCGTATGAGCAAGGCAGCGCACGTCTTACGGAGGAGATGGGCTACAGCCGTCATGAGGATATGTTCAGCGACATAAAAAAAGCGTATGAAAAGGCGGCGGAGGCGCTTGGCGGAGTACGTATTATTCCTTCAGGACAGGTTATGGAAAATCTGATTGAAGCCGGATTAACAAAAGTACACCGCGATACTTTTCATGCGTCGCTGGGCGCGGGAAGATATGCTCTTGGGCTTGTATGGTATGAAATTCTTACCGGAAAAAGCTGTATTGGCGACAAATTCAGAGGTTTTGACGTCCCCGTCAGCGATAACGAAGCGGTAGCGGCGCAGACAGCGGCGCACAAGGCGGCGGAAGAATATGGGGGAGAATAATGTACAGCTTTAATGATTCTGAAAGGGAAATAACTTTTGATAAATATAATACACCTACACCGTGGATGAACTACCTTTCAAACGGTACATTCCATACTATGATTTCTCAGGCAGGCGGAGGA
>CATJNN010000142.1 GCA_949742185.1 uncultured Clostridia bacterium
AATATTGTATATATTTTTATATCATAATATATTGACAAAACTTTAACAATAGAATATAATATTTATAAAGATTGACAAAAAAATATCAATCATTAAATGTCAATAAAGAAAGGACTGACTGTTATGGCAAAAGAAATAAATGTTCAGCAAATGGTTGACGGGCTTGTAAAAAAAGCGAATGCTGCGCTTGAGAAATTTTTGCAGCTCGACCAGGAGCAGGTTGATAAAATTGTTAAGGCTATGACTTTAGCGGGATTGGATAATCACATGTATCTTGCGAAAATGGCTATAGACGAAACAAAGCGCGGCGTGTATGAGGATAAGATTACAAAAAACATGTTTGCGACAGAGTATGTATATCATTCAATAAAGAATGAAAAAACCGTGGGCGTTATTGACGAAAGCGATCTTGAAGATTATGAAGTAATCGCAGAGCCTGTCGGTGTTGTATGCGGCGTTACGCCTGTTACAAATCCGACGTCGACAACTCTTTTTAAGGCTCTTATATCTATAAAAGCGCGCAACCCGATTATTTTTGGTTTTCATCCCAGCGCGCAGAAATGCAGCGCGGAGGCGGCTCGTATTGTGCGAGACGCGGCGATTGAAGCGGGCGCTCCGGAGGATTGCATCCAATGGATTGACGCTCCCTCGCTTGAGGCTACAAACGCTCTTATGAATCATCCCGGTGTGGCGATTGTTCTCGCTACAGGCGGTTCAGGCATGGTTAAAGCGGCATACTCAACAGGTAAACCGGCTCTCGGCGTTGGTCCGGGTAATGTTCCGTGCTATATTCACAAGAGTGCAAACCTGCGTTCAGCCGTGAACGATCTTATATTATCAAAAACTTTTGACAATGGTATGATTTGCGCGTCTGAGCAGGCGGCGATTGTCGATAAAGAAATCTCTAAGGATTTTGAAAAGCTAATGACTGAAAATGGCTGCTATTTTGCTAAACCTGCCGAGATTAAAAAGCTCAGCGACTACTGCATTAATTCTGAAAAAGGCGCGGTGAATCCTGATATTGTAGGGCAGAGCGCGGAGTGGATTGCTGAACAGGCGGGAGTTAAGGTTCCGCAGGGAACGAAAATACTGATGGCTAAGCTTGAGGCTGTGGGTGAAAAATATCCGCTTTCGCGCGAAAAGCTTAGTCCGGTGCTTGCATATTTTGTTGTTGACAACGCTAAAGATGGAATCCGCCGCGCAGAGGAAATGCTTGAATTCGGCGGCATGGGTCATTCGGCTGTTATACATGCTACAGATAATACGGTTATTGAACAGTATTCGGAAGCAATGAAGGCGTCGCGCCTTATTGTTAACTCTCCGTCGTCGCACGGGGCAATCGGTGATATTTACAACACAAATATGCCGTCGCTCACGCTTGGATGCGGAAGCTACGGACACAATTCCGTCAGCGGCAATGTAACAGTAGTAAATCTCATCAATACCAAGCGCGTGGCGAAAAGGAGAGTAAATATGCAGTGGTTTAAGGTGCCGGATAAAATTTATTTTGAATATAACGCTATTCAATATCTTGAAAAAATGCCCGATATATCGCGCGCATTTATTGTGACAGACCCGGGAATGGTACAGTTCGGATATGTTGATAAAATTTTATATTATCTGCGTAAGCGTACAGATTATGTGCACTGCGAGATTTTCTCCGAAGTTGAGCCGGACCCGTCTATTGAAACGGTTATTAAAGGCGCGGAAGCTATGAAGGAATTTAAGCCTGACGCTATCATCGCTCTTGGCGGTGGAAGCGCAATGGACGCGGCGAAGGGTATGTGGCTTTATTATGAACACCCTGAGGAAGATTTTAACGCGCTTCGTCTGCGTTTTCTGGATATTCGCAAACGCGCGTATAAATTTCCGAAAATGGGAAATAAGGCGAAAATGGTCGCTATTCCGACAACAAGCGGAACAGGTTCTGAGGTTACAAGCTTTGCTGTTATTTCAGATAAAAAGAACAATATGAAATACCCGCTTGCTGATTACGAGCTTACGCCGGATGTTGCAATTATAGACCCGCAGTTTGTACTCACGGTTCCGCCGGCTGTTACGGCTGATACGGGACTTGATGTTCTCACGCATGCGATTGAAGCGTATGTTTCGGTTATGGCCTCGGATTATACAGACGGTTTAGCTATAAAAGCAATTCAGCTTGTGTTTGAGTATCTGCCGCGTGCTTTTGAAAATGGCGCAAGCGATAAAGTTGCGCGCGAAAAAATGCATAATGCAAGCTGTATCGCCGGCATGGCGTTTACAAATGCGTTCCTGGGGCTTAATCACTCTATCGCGCATAAAATCGGCGCTGAGTACCATGTTCCGCACGGACGCGCAAACGCGGTGCTTCTCCCGTATGTAATTGCATATAATGCGCAGAAGCCGACAAAGTTTGTGTCGTTCCCGAAATATGAGAAGTTTATTGCAGACGAGCGTTATGCGGACATTGCGCGCGCGCTCGGATTGCCGGCAAAAACAGCGCAGGAGGGTGTTAACAGTCTGATTAAGGCAATACGCGACCTTATGAAGAAAATGGGACGTCCGGCTTCGTTTAAGGATTGCGGCGTTGATGAAAAGGAATATATGTCTAAGCTCAGCGCGATTGCGGATAAGGCGTTTGAAGACCAGTGTACAACCGCTAACCCGCGTCTTCCGCTTGTGACTGAGATTGAGGAAATTATGAAAGACGCATATTACGGAAAATAATATACGAATAGTATACAAAGAAACACCGGAGTGATATTCACCTCCGGTGTTTCTTTTCCCCGAGTCTTTGGAAAATATTAAAAGCAGATGTCGCCTGATTTGTGATTAACTACGTTTGCGAAGAAAACAGCAAAAATAGATCAAGGTTTAATGTTCTGATTATTTTGATTAAATGCGTTGTGAGTGGGCAGCAAAAATAAATCGGGGCTCGATGCCCCGATTTATTTTCATTACTTCTGAGAATTTGATATAAAACAAGAGACGGGATAATACGTCCCTTGCAGCCCACCAAAATTATTATGTATTTTTATGCGCCCAAAAGTTCAATTAACTCCTGAGAGTCGTCATAGCGATATAAATCGCTGAACGAGAACAAAAGCGATTCAAGCTGACGCGCATTTTCGACAATTTCATTGCCTGACAGGCTTTCTCCATGTTCCGCACGCGCTTCAAGCGTTTTGCGAAGCTTGTTAAGCTGAATCCACGCTTCTTCAATATCGCGTGTTTTTGCTATGAGCGTCGGGTCTGTTAAGCTTTTGTTTTTGCTAAGTTCTGTTAATTCTTGTCTGCATCCCATAAGATTTTGTGAGTACATACTAAATACCTCCCTGTTATTAAAAATCCCACTGCATTCCCGATGAATATCGGTTTTACAGCCCTATTCTACAGTAGATTTCTGCAAATGTCAACAAAAATTTTTACAAATATTTACTTGCAAAAAATATCAAGGAAGTATTATTTTTGCTCTAATATAAAATATTCCGATAAAATAATTTGTTAAAAAGTAAAAATCGACAGCATTTATTTGTTAGCGTCGACAATTTGACTGTCGGATTTATGCATATAAACGAGAATGATGACGGACGAAATTATTGCAATAAGCGCAACAATCTGCGAAATTCCGACGGAAAAAGGAATAAATCCGTTTTCGGGAGGAATTAAATAGAGAATATAGTCGTTTTGACGCATACCCTCAAGAAATAGTCTGCCGGTACTATACCATAAGATATATGAAAAGAAAATCTGACCGTTGCGTTTTTTAAAACGGCGCAGAAGTACAATCAGAATGAAGCCGATTAAATTCCAGAGCGATTCGTATAAGAACAACGGATGTACAGGAGCGTCGCCGTTAATGGACATTCCGAGAAAAGAGCCTGTAGCCGTGCCGTAAACCTCGGCGTTAACAAAATTCCCCCATCTGCCTATGCACTGCCCGATTAAAAGACCGTATGCGCACACATCAAATATTGCGAGAGTATCAAGTTTTTTTCGGCGGCAGTATATAAGCGCAAATATTGCCGCGCCGATTATTCCCCCGTAAATTGCTATGCCGCCCTCCCAGATTTTAAAGAAATTCAGAAAATTTCCGTCCAGCACGCTGCGGTCAAAAATAACATAGTAAATACGTGCGCCAAGAATGCCGAAAATCAGTCCGCCTATGGCTATATCGTATATGTTATCAGTGTTTATGTTTTGTTTTTTTGCGATATGCAGAACGTAAAGCAACCCCAAAATAAAACCGAGAGCAATAATGAGCGCATACCAGTAAATCTCTTTGCCGAATATAGTGAATGCAGTGCGGTTAATATTAAAGCTCAGTCCGAGCGACGGGAACGCTATGTTGTTGGTCATGCTCTGTGCCTCCTATAAATTTCTGTCACTATTGTATCATAATATTCTGTTTTTTACAAGCAGAACAAGGGTTTAATAGTATTACTAAAATGCGGAAAAATGTCGTAAATGTATTTACAATTCTTGTCTTTTATGATATATTATAAATGATAAAAAAATTTTCAAAGGAGGAATACATAATGAAGAAGAAAATTTTAAGTTTATTGCTTGCGTTTTCCATGCTTGCGGCGTTTGTTCCGGCGGTGTATGCAGAGACGCAGGACGCCAACGGAAACTACACGGGTATGTGTGAGAGTTATTGGGACAGTACAAGTCAAAGCGAGATCTCGTCCAAGGCTCAGTGGACATATAATCCGTCCACCGATACCGTTACAATAAGCGGCACAGGATATGCGAGTATTACCGATATGTGCGATATTTTTAATGTCGTGCCGATGGGTTCGGTTAATAATAATCATAATATGCAACCTGTCTATAATTTTGTCGTTGAAGAAGGAATAACAGGAATAACAATAATGAATTTTGGCGATTTACGCGCCATTACTCTGCCGGATTCGTTAACCGAGATTGGGGGTTATTCATTTGACAGATGCGATATCAGCAATATAATAATTCCGGATAATGTGACTAAAATCTACGAGTTTGCTTTCAGCGACTGTAAATCGTTAACGAACGTTACCATTCCGAAAAGCATGAAGACAATTAACGCCAACGCGTTTGCGGACTCTCCGGTTAAAGACGTTATATATAAAGGAACAAAGGCTCAGTGGCAGCAGTTTCCGTTAAGTAATATATATAGTTTTCCAAAGGAGCTTGCAAACGCTAACGTTCATTGCAGCGACGGGCAAGCAGATCCGCCGCCGGCGCCTCCGCACGGCATGTATACGGTTTCAGGAAATTCAACGATATTCCATGTGCCTGTTGACGTGAGCGCTATGCCCAGCAGCTTTTCGATGTTTTCGGTTTGGATTTGGGTGTCCGACGCCGCAGGCGTAATCAAAGGTTCAAATTACTGCTGGTATGATATAGACGGATGCAGCGGTACTGTTGATTTGAGAGTTCCCGGCAAGCTTAATGTTGGAGACAGAGTACATTTTACGATATGGCCTATCTGGTAAAACAAAGATTAATATTAAATATTTAACGCTGTAATGAGGTATATCGGTTTTATTGCCGATATACCTCATTTTTATATGTTTCGATTAACTGCTGTTGTGAGTGGGTAGCAAAAATAAATTGTGATGTGACACTCCTAATTGTTTTAAAATACGCGTATATTTTATGCAAAATATACGCAATACTAATCAAAAACATGAAAAGAGGCGGGCAAATGTCAGATAAGACCGATGAAAAAGAACAAAAATCAGAGCAAATAAAAGAATCGGGCAGCATTGAAACGAGTACATCGCGCGGAACAATACACTGTCTTAACATAATTGGGCAGATTGAGGGGCATATGATTTTGCCGCCGCAGAATAAAACGACTAAATATGAGCATGTGCTTCCCCAGCTTGTGGCGATTGAGCAGGATGAGAATATCGACGGGCTGTTAGTGCTTTTAAATACGGTGGGAGGCGACGTTGAGGCCGGACTCGCTATAGCGGAAATGATTGCAAGCATGAAAAAGCCTACTGTGTCGCTTGTACTTGGCGGCGGGCACAGCATAGGCGTGCCGCTTGCAGTGTCTACAGATTATTCATTTATAGCTTCAACAGCGACAATGACAATCCATCCGCTTCGTTTAAACGGCGTGATAATAGGAGTTATGCAGACGTTTGAGTATTTTCGGAAAATGCAGGACAGAATAACTGAGTTTATAATCAACAATTCGGCTATCGACGCTCCGACATTTAAAAAACTAATGCTTACAACTGATGAAATAGCAAATGATGTGGGTTCAATTTTATTTGGAAAGAATGCGGTTGAGTGTGGGCTTATAGATGAGGTGGGCGGTCTTTCGGACGCGCTTGACAAGCTGTATTCAATGGTTGAGGAGAGAAAGCAATGATTTATTCCGTTATTCCGTATGAAATGATATTTGCGCAGGACAATATTGAAGCTACACAGGTGTATCAGTGCGGCGGCGCGTATTTTGAAGCGGATCAATACGGTGCGCGGAGGCTTTTAAGCACAAATCCTGCCGATTTTTTAACATATGACAGTCTCCCGTCCGTCGACCGTTTTAAACAGTGTTTATAACAAGTATAAAAAATTACTGAAACAGTTTTCCATCACGCGGCAGGAGAGATATAAAATCGTTATGCGCCGGAAGATGAGAAACGCCGCGGCTTAAACAAGTAAGTGATATAAAGCGAGATTATATTGTTCTTGCATTTGGAGATATTTGTGATAGAATTAAATAAAAACGTCTAATTTAAGGAGGCGTGCGGCATGGATTTTGAACATGAATCTATCTATACGGTGACTGTAAATAAACCGCCGTATAAAATAAAAGGGAAAGACGGGGAGCTTCTTTCCGATGTACTTCGGCGCGTCGGGATGATTTTGTCCATGCCGTGCGGCGGAAACGGTCGGTGCGGAAAATGCTGCGTAATGGTTGACGGAGAAAAGCGGCTTGCCTGCCGTACATACATAAAAAATGATATGACTGTTGTTTTGCCTGATGAAAACAGCGCGGCAATAGAAACAGATATACTGCGCCGAGGTGTGAAAGCAAGAGGAAGCGGAATTGGTGTGGCGGCAGATATTGGCACGACGACTCTGGCTGTATATGCTGTGGATTTGCAGACCGAAGAGATTATTGCAAAACAGGCGGAGCTAAACGACCAGCGGGCATATGGAGCCGACGTGATTTCGCGGGTGGCATATTGTATGGAAAATGAGAATGGACTAAGCCGACTTTCCGATATTATTCGGAAACAGCTTGCGCAGATGGCGCGCCGTGCCGCAGGCGGACGAAGAATAGAGCGTATGGTTATAGCCGGAAATACTGTTATGGAACATATATTGCTTGCATGCGATTTGTCTGGGTTTGCCGCCGCGCCGTTTACGCCCGTTTTTCTCAGCGGACAAAACACTGAAATTGATAAAATTCCTGTACGGACAATGCCTTGTATATCGCCGTATATAGGCGGCGATATAACTGCGGCGATTATTTCATGCTCAATGGATAAAGCTGACGAGCCGTGCATGCTTATTGATTTAGGCACAAACGGTGAGATGGTTTTGAAAAAAAACGGAGTATATTATTGCTGTTCTGTCGCGGCGGGTCCCGCGTTTGAGGGAGGGCACATTTCCTGCGGAACCGGAAGCGTTGAGGGAGCGGTGCGCTCCGTGCGGCTGAGCGGCGGACTTGTATATGCGGATACTATAGGAAAAAGCGCATCAGTCGGAATATGCGGAAGCGGGCTTATAGAAGCCGCGGCAGAGCTGCGGCGCGAGAAAATTATAGACGATACGGGGCGGATTATGTCATTGCCAGAGCAGTCGGGAGAGTGGCGCAGATATATCGCTTCCGATGCGTCAGCAGTTACGCTTACGCCGTCGGTGCGTATAACACAGAAAGACGTGCGCGAGCTTCAAATGGCAAAAGCGGCGGTTCGTGCAGGGATAGAAATGCTTTTAAAAAAAGCTTCTCTTGAATATAACGATATAAAGCAAGTCTTTCTGGCGGGCGGAATGGGTACGAATTTGCCGGAGAAAGCGGCGCGCAGTATCGGTATGCTTCCTGAGCAGTGGACGGGTATTGCGCGCGCCGTAGGCAATGCCGCCGGCAGCGGAGCGGTGAGCGGACTAATGGATAGTTCTTTTATGGAGCTTGCCGAAGATATACGGAAAAATTCGCGAATTGTTGAGTTGGCAAACGAGAGTGAATTTGCTGATTTATATATAAAGCATATGAATTTTTGAGGTGATACATAAATGGAAAACGAGCTTTTAAAAAATCTTGATAAGCTGCATACAACTGAGTTAGGGGCTGAACGCATACGAAAAAATCTCTGCGTTAATGCGGACGATACGGTATCGCTATGCAAAGATATAATATGGGGAACAAAAACAGTTATAGAGCGCAGGGGTAAAAACTGGTATGCGCAAACGCCGGATTGTGTTATAACAGTGAATGCCTATAGCTATACGATTATAACCGCGCATAAAAAAGCGGAAAATTGAAAATTTTCCGTTTTTGGTTGACTGTGTTGTGCGTAAGCGTCAAAATAATTTAAGGTTTGACGTTTTGATTTTTAATTAACTTCGTTGTGAATGCGCGTCAAAAATAATTCGTAGCTTAATGTTACGATGATTTTCATTAACTGCGTTGCGAGTAGGCGGCAAAAATAAATCGGGGTTCGACGCCCCGATGATTTTCATTAACTGCGTTGCGGAGCAACAGCAAAAATAAATCGGGGTTCGATGCCCCGATTTATTTTCATTCTATCCTACAATAGGCTTTATTATTCCAAACGCCAAAAGCGACATAACAAGTCCCGCGGTCATAACGCCAAGCAGTATAACCGGAAGCGTGTCGCGAAGCTTCATGCGCATAAGCGACGCGATAAGCGCGCCCGTCCAGGCGCCGGTTCCGGGCAAAGGTATTGCCACGAACAGAAAAAGCCCCAGCTTTCCATATTTTTGAATATTTCCGCTTTTAGACATGGCGCGTTTTTCAAGCTTTTCAACAAGAGAAGAAAAACGTTTTGTTTTTTTCAGCCATTCAAAAATTTTATTTATAAAAAGCAGAATGAACGGTATTGGAATCATGTTGCCAATTACGGCGATAACATATGTAGACAGAAAATTCATCTGCAAAAATCCCGCCGCAAGTATACTGCCGCGAAGTTCCAGTATAGGTATCATCGACACGATAAATACAATAAGCTCTTTAGGAATTGTTCCGCTGAATGCCGACACTATACCCTGTACCATAGAATCAATCATACACTAATCTCCTTTTATGCAAGACAATTATTATTTCATTATATATGACATACGCATAAAAATCAAATATAATGACAAAAATTTAAATTTCTTTAATATTTTATTTACGCTTTTTCGAGCGTGAAAGTAAACGTTGTGTATTTTACCGCCGAGCCTTCCTTGGTGTCTATACTTTCAACCCATATTTTTTGGTTGTGGCACGATATGATATTTTTAACCAAAGCAAGCCCAAGTCCGGCTCCTTTTTTATCATTTCCGCGGGACTTATCTGTTTTATAAAAACGGTCGAATACATATCTTAAATTTTTATTTTCAATTCCTATGCCGAAATTCCCCACGCTTATAAATGCGTTTTTACTTTGAGTCCACACTTTAATCTGAATCTTTGTATTTTCATAGCTGAATTTTATCGCGTTGTCAAGAAGATTTATAATAACGCGCCTTATAGCGTCTTTGTCTGCAAGAACGCTTATATTATCTTTTTCAAAATCTACGTCAAGCTCTAAATTCTTAGAGTCAATCCTCTGTTCAAGCTGAATTATACACAAACGCACAAGCTCGGTTATGTCAAATTCCGATATATCAAGCTTATATTCCGAGTTTTCCATTTTTGACACGTCAAGCATATCATTTACAAGCTTTGTCAGCCGCACCGATTCATCCAGCACAATCTGAAGATATTTTTCCTCCTCCTCGGGCGGAATTGTGCGGTCTAATATGCCCTGCACGAAGCCGGAAATGGATGTCATCGGTGTGCGCAGCTCGTGCGATACGTCGCTTATAAAATTATCGCGCATGGTTTCGAGTCTTTCAAGCGAGTCTGCCATAAAGTTAAAGCTTGAAGCAAGCTGACCAATTTCATCGCCTGAGGCTATGTCTACGCGGTTGTCAAATTTTCCGGCGGCTATATTCATTGCCGCGCGGTTAATTTGTTTGATAGGCTTAGATATACGCCTTGATTGAAAATATAAAAATATAAAAGCTACTATAATAGTCATAACGCTTGACAGAAGGAATATGTATAAAACCTCAAGCACCGTTTTGTTTAAATCCGGCATCATTGTGTTGAAAAACATACCGCCGATTATATTTCCTTTATATGAAATCGGAAGCCCGACAGTGAACACCTTTTTAGGATACTGTCCGCCGAAAGTGCCGCGTTCTTTAATAACGCGTCCGTTAAGCACGCTTTTTGCAGATTCCTCCGGTATCGACATAACTGTAGTGGTTGAAGCAAACACTTCGCCGTAGGAATTTATAATTGTAATATCGGCATTTGCAAATTCCGCCCACGAGTCAAGCGTGTGCTTGTATAGCGTGGTTGACTGCGCGTTATTGCTTTCAATTTGCAGAGATATGGTCATATATTCAATCGAGTCGCTTGCTTTTGTAACGAGGTCGTATTGCTTTTCCATGGCGTATGTGGTGACAAACAGCGTTAAGGTTATGGAAATGGAAATAAACACTAAAAGTAAAATTAACGCGTTCGTCCAGAACAGACGCTCAAAAATGCTTTTGAACACTTATCTCACCTCAAATTTATAGCCCACGCCCCACACGGTTTTTAGCTGCCAGTTACCCTCCACTCCCTCAAGCTTTTCTCTGAGACGTTTTATATGCACATCGACAGTGCGCGAGTCTCCGAAATAATCGAAGCCCCACACCTCCTCCAAAAGCTGTTCGCGCGTGAATACGCGGTTTGGATTAGACGCGAGGAAATATAAAAGTTCCAGTTCCTTTGGCGGAACTTCAATCATATTTCCTGCAAGCTTTAGCTCATAGTTAGACAGATTAACCGTGAGATTTGGATATATAATTTCTTTTGCCGCCTGCGACGCGCTTGGCTCCGAACGGCGCAGCACCGCTTTAACGCGCGCCACAAGCTCTTTTGTGTCAAACGGCTTAACCATATAGTCGTCCGCGCCAAGCTCAAGCCCGAGTACCTTGTCAAACGTTTCGCCCTTAGCTGTGAGCATAACAATGGGAATGTTACTCGTGCGTCGTATTTCTCGGCATACTTGCCATCCGTCCATTTCGGGCATCATAATATCCAGAATAACAAGCGACGGCGCGTCCTCTTTAAAAAGCTTAACCGCCGTTTTTCCGCCGCCTGCCGTGATTGTATCAAAGCCTTCTTTTTCAAGATAGAGACGGATAAGCTCAACTATATTTTCGTCGTCGTCCGCTATTAAAATTTTATTTCCGCTCATTTTTTTCCTCCGTTTATATTATTTTTATTGTTTACGTTTAAACATTTTTATTATAGCATAAAGGCAAAAAATAATAAAGGGTGTTGTTAAAATCTTTTTTGTTATTAAAAATCAGAATATAATTTTATCTTAGTTTTGTTTTTTCACTATTGTATAATCGTCTCCGGGTCTGTAATACGGGCAGTCCTTAAATGTTCCGGTCATAAATCTGTACATTTCGTCTTCGTCTAAATATCTGCCGCACGACCAGCATTCATAATCTTCGTCATATGCATAATTCATGCATTCTTCACATTTTGTCTGCATCGCCCCATCTCCTTTTTTTCCATAGTGTAAATAAACCGTATCCAGCCGCGCCGCCTGCGGCGTTTAAAATCAAATCGTCAAGCTCGCTGACTCCGCTGCCAAATACAAACTGCATAGATTCAATGAAAAGCGAAAGCAAAAATGACGCAAAAATTACTCTAACAACGCTGCGCATTTTGGGAAACACCATAGGAATAAATGCGCCAAAGGGCATAAACCATATAATATTTCCAAAAAACAGATAGACGAAGCGCAATAAGCCGGCGCTGCGATATGTATGCGCTAAGTCGGCAAACGGCGCAAAATTCAGGCTTCCCCGTGCGCATAAATTTTCAAATGAAAAAGAACTGCGAAAAACTGTAATTCTCAGAAGCGCCGCCAAATATACAATTAAAATTGCTATTGTAAATTTTCGCTGTTTCATGTTCCCCCTCCAACAGAATATATAATAAGTCCCAGTATACCTGCGCCAAGCATTACATAAATTGGATTTATCTTCCATTTTCTCAGTACAATAAGCCCTGCTGCAAACAGAGCCGCGGCGGCATAATCGATTTTACCGATATCCCATGTCACCGCCCCGCCGTTCCACAGCGACAGCACAAGTATGGACAGTCCCGCTGAAGCAATCAGCGCGACAACTGCGGGTCGAAGTCCGTCCAGAACACCGCGGACCAGCCTAAGCGATTTATATTTATAGTAAAAGTGCGCTACCGAAAGCAATATAACGCACGAAGGGCATATACATCCGAACGTAGCGGCAAGCGCGCCGCCGAGTCCCGCAACCCGTATGCCTACAAACGTCGCCGCGTTAATTGCCACAGGACCAGGAGTCATTTGCGAGATGGTCACAACATCGGAAAACTCGCTCATTGGCAGCCAGCCGTTTATTTCCACAATCTGCTGCTGTATCAGACGAAGA